>BJGN01000029.1 GCA_014190515.1 Bacteroidota bacterium | reverse complement strand
ACGAGGGTACCATTACCTTGGGTGCAACTACACCCACTTACGACGCAGAATCGGAACCTGATGAATTATTTCCCTTTCAACATATAACGAAAGAAGCTCTGGAAGCAGCCGTGACTCTTTTCCAGGGGGAACAAATGCAGATTCCTCCTATTTTCTCAGCTATCAAAGTGGGCGGGCAACCGCTCTACAAGAAAGCAAGGAAAGGAGAAGTATTTGAACCTGAAGCTCGCAGAATTACTTTGTATTCCTTAGAAATTCTTAGGTTTGAATTGCCGGAAATAGATTTCAAAGTTCAATGCAGCAAAGGAACATACATACGTTCTCTTGCGTTTGATTTGGGTAAATCATTACAATCAGGAGCCTATCTTTCCAGATTAGTAAGAACCAAAATTGGAGATTACCAACTGGCAGAGGCTGTTACACCAGAAAAATTTATTGAATCTTTAATAGCAGGCTAATATATTCCTAATATGGACGTTGAAGGAAAACAATTTGTAGGGGTTATAGGTGCAGGTAGTTTTGGCTTAACCATAGCAAATTTATTAGCTCACAATGGACCTGTTTTACTATTTGCCCGACGGCCGGAGGTAGTACAGCAAATCAACGAACATCACTATTTTGACAATGTAGTCATATCCCAAAGGGTTACTGCCACTAATGATCCTAAATTTTTAGCTGAAACATGTACGCTTCTTTTTCCAGTAATAAGCTCAGATGCTTTTAGGTCGGTTATGCAAATGTTTGGCCCTTACCTTAGACCTTCGCATCTCATCATACATGCTACCAAGGGATTTGATGTAGGCATATCTGACGCAGACATTACAGCAGGTAAATTGCGAAAAGAGCATATTATGACCATGAGCCAGGTTATTAAGGAAGAAACTTCGGTGAGAAGAATTGGCTGTTTGGCTGGCCCAAATCTGGCTTCTGAAATCATGGAGGGACAACCTACTGCGACCGTTATTGGAAGTCCCTTTGAAGAGATTATTGAAGCGGGAAAAAAAGCGTTAGGCAGCGATGTATTTCATGTTTTTGGAACAAATGATCTTCTTGGTGCGGAATTTGCCGGCGGTCTTAAAAATATTTTTGCTCTGGGTTCAGGTTTAATTACAGGAAAAGGGTTGGGTAAAAATATTCAGGCCATGTTGCTTACCCGGGGACTGATGGAAATGATTTATATTGGAAAGGCATTCGGTGCGGGACCCAGAACTTTTATCGGCACCGCTGGTATTGGGGACCTCATTGCTACTGGAACCAGCGAAAATAGTAGAAATTATTCCTTTGGATTTAAACTGGGAAGAGGAGAAAAGCGAATTTCATTGATTGAAAATACCCCTGAACTCGCCGAAGGGGTAAGAACACTTTACTTATTTCATCATCTGGCCATAAAATTAAAGCTTAGATTGCCTATTACAAAAATGCTTTATCAAGTCGTTTACGAAGATTACGACTTCTCAGAAGCCCTAAATTATTTGATTACCTACCCATACGATGTAGATGTTGATATTACTTTCTAAATAATTTTGCCCAGTTGGATTATCGGGAAATATGAAAAAACAAGGTCTTGCAGGTACCATTATTCTTTACACGGGTGTTTTATGGGGCTTTGTAAATAGCACCCTTCTTTTTCCCAAAATACTGGGCGCAAGTATATTTGGCTTTATTCAGACCCTCTCATTTACAAATAATTTAATAATCACCTTTGTCCTGTTGGGCTTACCTGGCGCAGTTATCCGGTTTTATCCTTATTTCAAAGACGAAAAAAAAACCAGAGATTCATTTTTTACTTTCATTTTATTCATTGGCGTTATGGCCATTATCCTTGGAGGTATCATTCTTTATTACTTCAAATGGGATATCATACTGAATATAAAAGATGTAGCTAGTAGGGAATTAGCCCGCCAATATTTTTACCTCATCTTTTTTAATTTACTCACCTATACCCTACTCAGTATTTTAGATGCCTTTAATTCGGCCAGACAGCGTCCATTATTTAATATTTTTCTGACGCAGGTATTTTCCAGAGCCATTACCACCATCCTTATCATTTTATATTATTATGACCTGATTGATCTCAAATTATTTCTCGATTTA
This sequence comes from Bacteroidota bacterium, assembly GCA_014190515.1. GTDB lineage: Bacteria > Bacteroidota > Bacteroidia > Chitinophagales > Saprospiraceae > BJGN01. Next base: position 26,742 of record BJGN01000029.1, on the reverse strand, counting down.
TATGGAATTAAGGGACTGTTGAGTATTCTTTTACTGGTATTACACATCGAATGGCGGGGATTTTTAGGTTATGCCTCCTTAAAACCCATTTTAAAATCACCGTATTTAAAACCTATTTTTACTTATTCGCTATTCATCATGTTTACTGGCCTTAGTAATAATCTGATTGCCTATATTGATACCATGATGATATCAGGAATGATTGACTTTACTATGGCAGGTATTTACGCTGTTTTTTATTTTGTTTCTACTACCATTACCATGCCTGTGAATGCTTTTGGCTCCGTTATTTCACCACAAATAGCCGAGCACTGGAAAAAAGGAGAGATACAGGAGATTCATTTGTTAAATCAACGTACCACCAAAGTAGTTTTAGTTTTAGGGGTGTTAGTTTATGCGGGAGTTCTTGGAAATCTTCACAACGTGGTAAAAGTTCTTGGTGAACCATACAGATCGGGCATCCCCATTGCTATTTATCTTGGTTTTGGTCAAATATTTGCTATGATGACCGGTTTTTCTTCACTTATTCTCATTCATTCAAATAAGTACAAATTTGATCTCCTGGCTAAAACATTTATGGCCATTTTGACTATTGGATCAAATTTCGTTTTCATCAAATATTTTGGTGTGGTAGGTGCGGCCATGGCCACGGCACTAACCGTCATTATCACCAGTTCTATTTATTTGATCTTCAACTATGTTCACTGGAAATTTCAGCCTTTTACAAAGGCCTATTTCAAAATATTTTTAGCGGGAATAATCTGCTGGTTAGCTGTATTGTATATACCAAAATACCCAAAAGCTTACATCGATTTGGCGTACAGAGCGCCCCTAATGACCCTTATTTATTTTGCCATTATTTACTTTACCCGTGTTTTACCAGATGTAAACAACTGGATTTTGGCTAAATACATACATATCACAAAGATTTAAACATGGAGAAAGGTGAATTACCCAATGATTTTATTCATCAAATGGAAAATATCTTAGGTGAAAACGAATTATCAGAATTTATTTCATCTGTAACATCGACTGCATCGGTCACCGGCATCCGTTTTAACCCAATAAAAGAGATAGGATTAAATAAATCTGGAACGCCTATTCCCTGGACACAACGAGGATTCACACTTGAAAACAGACCTAATTTTACCTTAGACCCATCCTTTCACGCAGGTGCCTATTATGTACAAGATCCAAGTTCAATGTTTGTAGAATGGGTGGCTAATAAACTTTTGGCAACAACGCAGAAACCACTCATTCTTGATTTAGCGGCGGCGCCCGGGGGTAAAAGCACCATATTAGCAGAAATAGCCAATGAAAAAAGTGGCTTTCTCCTGGCCAATGAAGTCATTAAATCGAGAGTGCCCATTTTAAAACAAAATCTTGCTAAATGGGGCTATGCCAATGTATTTGTTTCCTCCTTTGAAGTACCTGTATTTAGCGCTCTTCCTCCCTTGTTCGATTTGATATTATTAGACGCTCCCTGTTCTGGCGAAGGATTATTTAGAAAAGATGTAAAAGCAAGAGACGAATGGTCGCTGGAACATGTGAATCATTGTGCATTGAGGCAAAAACGGATCCTTTCACCCATTTCTGCTTTACTAAAAGAGGGCGGATATTTAATATATAGCACCTGCACCTATAATTCCCAGGAAAATGATGACCAAATCGACTGGCTTTGTAAGACATTTTCATTGAAGACAGTACCCTTGGAGGTACCACCGCAATGGGGTATTATAATCACTAAAAAGGGAGGTTTTCAATGTTTCCCTCACAGGGTAAATGGAGAGGGATTTTATTTAGCCGTCCTACAAAAAATAGGTTCTAAGGAGAGAAATTCCCTTACCGAGCAGGAAAAAAGAAACGTAAAGGTGCCAAGAAAAAAAATAAATTTCCCTGATGCTTTATCCGTGTTTTTAAAAAAAGAACACCAACTTGTTGGTGTTCAGGATAATAGTGGAAACTACTACGGTATCCCTGAAGATTTATTTGAGGACTTTAATCTTATAAGTCAATATCTACCATTTATAGACCCCATTTTATTATTGGGCGCATCTAAAGGTAATGATTTCATTCCCGAGCAAGAATTCGCTTTGAGTTCTTATATAAATGAGGAGGTTCCCCATTGGAAACTGGAACGGGATGAGGCCTTATTATACCTTAAAAAAGAAGTTTCAAATAGTGCACCACCTAATGTTGGATGGGGAAAAATGTCTTACAATGGACTTTCTCTGGGTTGGTATAAAGCTATAGGACACCGATACAATAATTATTTTCCTAAACATTGGAGAATAATGATGCCTTTACCACCCGCTTCACATTTGCCAGAATTACCTTTTTCAACCAAGGTATAATATCATTGAAGGACGCTTTCCCCGTTCTGTTTCGAAGTCGTAGAAAACACATAAAATATCTGAAAAATTAAATAGGCCAACATAACGCCCAGTAAAGAACCCATCCATACGTCCTCTACAAAATGTTGAATTAAGTACACTCTGGAAGCAGCCACCAAAATAGCCAGTGAAACGAACAAAAAAATCTGCCTCTTTGAATGATTGGCAAAAAAAGCTAATAAGGAAAAAACGGCGAAAGCTGACATAGTATGACCTGAAGGAAAACTGGAAAAACCTGTATGCAAAACTACCCCATCAACCTTTTGAAGGTCATTAAATACAGGTTTATCCTGAAAATAATGGACTGGTCTTGGTTGTTTGAAGTTAACTTTTGAAATATACGAGGTGATGGGAACTAAAATGCTCAATAACAATACAACATAAAAGGCTTTGTCCTTAAGCTTTGGAAATAAAACGGCTAAGGCAAAAATATAGGCAGGCCAATCGCCCAAAAATGTGATCGATTTAAAAAAAACATCCAGGTATCCATGGTGAAACCTATCTAATATTAGAAACTCCTGGCCTTTAGGAAAAAAAAACAAGTAGATTAATAATACAACTTGCCAAAAAGCAAAAAAAGTGAAGAAAAACCTATTATTTTTTAGAAATTCCATTCCTTTTAAATTTTAATATACCTGGCAGTGAAAAGGATAAACTTGAGTCATTCATAGCTAACCAGGTAAGCACCATAGCTACAGGAAACAAAATAATATTTGGCAACCAAGCGGCAGCAATGGCCGGAATAATAAGGCTTTCTGCCACTTTTCTACAAACGATAGTTAAGACAACAAAAATCATAAAAAACAGGGTGGAAATTAAAATGGGGTATCCAAATCCACCTTTTCTTACGATTGCTCCCATTGGGGCACCTATTAAAACGAATAAAAAGCAAGCAACAGCTATACTATATTTTGCATTTAAATCATAAATATGTTTAACTCTGGAATCATTTAATTGTCTCACCGATTCAGCTGTTGCACCAGATTGGGTTCCAATAGTTCGAATAATACTTTTTGCTTTACTTGACAACTGGGTTTGTTCGAATGGTTCAAAGGTACTGAGCAGACTTTTAACGGTATCAAATTTTAGTGCAGTTAACCTCTTCGCTGGCATACCCAAATCGACCTGATACTTATACGGATCCGGATCGGGGGAAGAATTCTCCATATTCTGAATATCCGGTTTTGAGTAGGACGGATTGCTTTCAGGGGCAATATCGGAGGTAACTGCTTCAGGAACTTTAGCGAGATATAAGGAATCTGTTTTTAGATACGGTAAAAAACCAACCATATAATTCCCCATTTCCTTACCTTTTTTATCCATATCGCGTGAAATTGAATCAACCGCCATAGCTAATTCTCCACTACTCATCATAGAGCGATTCCCTTTAAACAGACCTTCGTTTGTTCTCGACAATTCGAATTCGCTTAAATCAAAAACCTTTTGCCACCTTGAAAACTGGGTTCTGGTAAAAGGATATTTGCCTTCTCCCGGAGATAAATTATTACCATTTTCAATGTATTGCATACCATTTTCAAGAATCATCACCATATATTTACCATCCTCGGTAATGACAAGTTCACCTTTTTGAGCTTTAACGGTTTTGTATTTGCCAACATTTGATTCCGTATGATCATATATTAGCACATCCTCAATAGATTTACCGTCTGATTTTTTTGTACCTATATGAATGGCATACCCCTCAAGATCGTCGTTGAAAATGCCCGTTTCCAATCTTAATGCAGGCTTTTTCTGTTTTATATCAAACATCCTGGAACCAAACTTCAGATTAGCTATGGGAATAAGAGTATTGGAGCAATAGAGAGAAAAAAGGATAGAAAACAAGCCAAAAAAAAGAATAGCTCTCATTATTCTAAAAAGAGAAATACCTCCGGATTTAAAACTTGAAAGTTCAAAAAATTCTCCCATTGAGCCAAGGGTCATTACCGAGGCCAGTAAAATACCTAGTGGAAGAGACATGGGAATGATACCTACACTCCGGTAAAAAAGGAGTTCCAAAACCAACCATATACCTAAGCCCTTTCCTGCAATGTCATCAATATATAACCAAAGCATTTGCATCACCAGAACGAAAGAGGCGATTAAAAAAGAAACAATAAAAGGAGGAAGGAAACTCCTCAACACCAATCGATCTATTTGCTTCATTTGCCAAAATTAAACAAAAGCGTCGTTAAAAAATAAACAAATTTTTCCCCTTTACTTTGCTTAAAAATGGTATTTTTATTTATACTTATCTGTTTACATAACTTTAATTGATTATTATGTTTTTAAACCGTTTAATTTTATTCACTCTACTCGTTATTAGTAGTCATTTCTTAATAGCGCAATACCCTGCCAGCTCCGCAAAGGAACGTTTTGATAATGCAATGAAAAGAGCTGACCTTCGTAAAAATTCTGTAGTTAATGGTTTGTCATTTCAATCTATCGGGCCTACCGTGATGAGTGGCAGAGTGTCGGACCTGGAGGTAAATCCAAATGATCCTACTGAATTTTATGTAGCTTATGCTTCCGGGGGACTATGGAAAACAGAAAATAATGGACGCACTTTTAAGCCTTTATTTGACAAGGAAATAGTCATGACTATAGGCGACATTGCCGTAGATTGGGCCAGAAATACCATTTGGGTAGGAACAGGCGAAGTAAATTCAAGCAGGTCTTCCTACGCTGGTTTGGGAATGTACAAAAGTACAGACGGAGGAAATACCTGGGCCTTTAAAGGCCTTCCTGAATCTCATCATATTGGTAGAATACGCCTCCATCCTAAAGATCCCAATAAGGTCTGGGTTGCTGTTTTAGGACATCTTTATTCGCCAAATGAGGAAAGAGGCGTGTTTATGACGGAAGATGGTGGACTTAGCTGGAAACATACCTTGAAAGTTGACCAACTGACAGGGGCCGTCGATTTAATTGGAGACCCTTCTTCTCCACAGATTCTTTATGCAGCGACCTGGACTAAATCGAGAGAGGCATGGGATTTTGTAGAATCCGGAAAGGGATCGGCCATTCATAAAAGTACAGATGGTGGAAAGACATGGCAAAAAATTACCGCTGCAAATACAGGTTTTCCAGACGGTGAAGGTCTGGGAAGAATTGGATTGGAGGTAACCCAATATCAAGGGAAAACCGTTCTCTTTGCTGCTATAGACAATTATTTCAGGCAAGAAAATAAATCTACTGCCAATGCTGAAGAACTTACCAAGTTATCATTAAGAACTATGTCTAAAGAAGTCTTTTTGAGTCAAAAGAAATATCTGATAAAGGACTTTTTACAAAAAAATGGCTTTCCTTCTCAATATACGGTTGAAAAAGTATTAGACTTGGTCAAAAAGAATGAGATTACCCCATTGAACCTTGTTGAATATACAGAAGATGCTAATTCTGCCCTTTTTGACGCTCCTGTGCATGGTCTTGAAGTGTATCGGTCTGATGACATGGGCAAATCCTGGAAATTAACCCATGAAAAAGGGTATTTAGAAAACGTACATTATACCTACGGCTATTATTTTGCTCAAATTCGTGCGGCCAGCGTAAATCAATTGTATGTTTTAGGCGTCCCTGTACTTTCATCTGAAAATGGCGGAAAAACCTGGAAATCGATTAATGGAGATAATGTGCATTCCGATCATCATGCCCTTTGGGTAAATCCCAAAAAACCAGGACATTTAATCCTTGGTAATGATGGAGGGATTAATATTTCTTATGATAATGGTGAACATTGGATAAAATGCAACACGCCAGCATTAGGTCAGTTTTACCATGTGGCTGTTGATATGGCAGAACCTTACAGAGTCTATGGTGGATTACAAGACAACGGAGTTTGGATGGGTCCCAAAACAAATAAGCCAAATACGGAATGGCATGATTCGGGTGATTATCCCTTCAAATCGATTATGGGTGGGGATGGTATGCAAGTTGCCATTGATACCAGAGATAATGAAACGGTATATACCGGATTTCAATTTGGAAATTATTTTAGAATAAATACAAAAACCGGTCAAAGAAAGGGAATTACGCCTAAACATGCTCTGGGAGAACGGCCATTAAGATGGAATTGGGAAACGCCCATTCATTTATCTATCCATAATCAGGATATTCTTTATATGGCATCCAATAAAGTACACCGATCTTTTGATCAGGGAGATTCTTTTAAAGAAATAAGTGGAGATTTAACGAAAGGGGGAAAGAAGGGAGACGTTCCCTTTGGTACCATTTCCTGTATTCACGAATCACCGATTACCTTTGGATTAATTTACGTGGGTACCGATGATGGTATGATACACCATAGTCCTGACGGGGGTACTACATGGAAAAGACTGGACGAATCATTACCCCAAAATTTGTGGGTGAGTAGCATTCAAGCCTCTGCTTTTAAAGCCTCAAGGGTATATGTAACTTTAAATGGTTATAGAAATGATCATTTTAAACCTTATGTTTATGTTTCAGACGATTATGGAAAAACATGGAAGCAGATAGGAGAAGGGTTACCTAATGAGCCTGTAAATGTGATAAAGGAAGATCCTGTCAATGAGAATTTACTCTATATTGGGACTGATAATGGCCTATATTGTTCTTTAAATGGAGGCAAACAGGTTCAACTATTTGAAAATAACCTTCCTGCCGTTTCTGTACATGACATGGTTATTCATCCAAGGGATAAAGAAATTGTCGTCGGCACTCATGGCAGATCAATTTATTTGGCCTCAGTAAAAGAACTACAACAGCTTACGCCAGAGATTATGGCCAAGACGTTGCACGCTTTTACTCCAGCCTCACCTTTTGCCAGCCCTCGTTGGGGAAGAAAAATGGCTCCCTGGCAAGAAAGTGTATCTCCAGACATATTGTTACCCGTTTATGCGTCCACCGCAGGGAAAGGTTTTATGAGATTATATTCCGACAATAAAGAATTATTGTTTGAGCAAGAAGTGTCGATGTCAAACGGACTTAATTATGTTCCTTACAAAGGAATCATAAAAGAATCTGCCATTGCAACCTTAGAAATGTTGGCCAATAAAAATCTTAAAGAGGAAGAAAAGCCAATTAAAATAAAAGCCATGGAAGATGGCCAGATTTATCTGGTGAAAGGCAAATATACTATCTCATTTGAGATGAATGGAGCAAAATCAGAATCAACACTCATTCTCCGTTAAAATCATTTTAATAGAAAAATAAATATTAAAATAAAAAGGGCGGCAATTTTTTTGCCGCCCTTTTTATTAACCCTCTACCTGAGAGAAGCTGCTATTACGATAGCGCTTTCTGTCATGTTCCTTTAAGTAAATTTTTCTTAAACGCAGAGAAGCTGGCGTTGCTTCCACATATTCATCTTCTTGTATATATTCCAGTGCTTCTTCTAAAGAGAAGCGACGAGGTGGAATCAACTTTAATTTATCATCAGAACCCGAGGCCCTCATGTTCGTTAACTTCTTCGTTTTAGTAAGATTAATTACCATATCACCAGGTCTGTTATTTTCTCCAACCACCTGACCTTCGTAAATATCTTCGTTAGAACCTATAAAGAAAACACCTCTATCCTGGAGGTTATTTATAGAGAAAGGAATGGATTTACCATTTTCCATACTGATAAGAGAACCATTTTGACGACCCTGAATTTCGCCTTTATAAGGTTGGAAGTTTAAGAATCTATGATTCATAATAGCTTCTCCGGCAGTAGCCGTAAGCAAATAATTTCTTAGACCAATTATACCTCTTGAAGGAATCTCCAATTTAAGAATAACTCTATCTGCCTTAGGCTCCATAGAAAGAAGGATACCTTTTCTTCTTGTAACTGCTTCGATAGCTCTTCCTGAAACAGCTTCAGGTAAATCAATGGTTAGTTCCTCAATTGGCTCACATTTTTCGCCATCTATTAATTTCAAGATAACCTGAGGCTGACCTATTTGAAGTTCATAACCTTCTCTGCGCATAGTTTCAATGAGAACGGCTAAGTGGAGTACCCCTCTACCAAATACTCTGAAGCTGTCTGCTGAACCTGTATCTTCTAATCTAAGAGCAAGGTTTTTTTCTAACTCTTTTTCTAACCTTTCGCGAACGTGTCTTGAGGTAACGAATTTACCTTCCTGCCCGAAGAAAGGAGAATCATTTATAGTGAAAACCATACTCATGGTAGGTTCATCTATAGAAATGGGTGGTAAAGCCTCTGGAAATTCAAAATCGGCGATAGTATCACCAATTTCAAAGCCATCGATACCCACAATGGCACCAATTTCACCTGCTTTAATTTCGGCTACTTTTGCTTTTTCGAAACCCTCAAAAACATAAATGGCTTTTAATCTACTTTTAACAATAGATCCATCTTTTTTACAAAGGCTAACCATTTGACCTTCTGTTATTACTCCCCTTTGCACCCTACCGATAGCGATTCTACCAATGTAGTTGGAATAATCAAGAGAGGTAATAATCATTTGGGTAGTACCCTCTGAAACCTTTGGCGGAGGAATATGAGTAACGATGGAATCTAGCAGTGCGAAAATATTATCTGTGGGCTTTTTCCAATCTTCACTCATCCAGCCATTTTTAGCGGAACCAAAAATGACAGGAAAATCAAGTTGATCTTCTGTTGCATCCAGGTTAGCCATGAGTTCAAAGATTTGCTCATGCACTTCCAATGGAGTACAATTTTCTTTATCGACCTTATTTATAACGACGATAGGTTTTAATCCTAAGGCCAAAGCCTTTTGTAAAACGAAACGAGTTTGGGGCATAGCGCCTTCAAAAGCATCTACGAGGAGGAGGACTCCATCGGCCATATTAAGAACTCTTTCCACTTCGCCGCCAAAATCACTGTGACCAGGCGTATCGATAATATTAATTTTATATTCCTTGTATCGGATAGATACATTTTTAGCAAGGATGGTAATTCCCCTTTCTCTTTCGAGATCATTGCTATCCATGATCAATTCGCCAGGTGTTTCATGGTCTTTAAAGAGTCGGCCTGCCAGCAGCATTTTATCTACCAGCGTTGTTTTGCCATGGTCAACGTGAGCGATGATGGCAATGTTTCTTATTTGCATTTTAATTTTCTTTTCGGGGCACAAAGGTAGGTCAAATTATCTTTTAAAAGAACAAGCAAACGTTTTATTAATAATAAATTATTATTGGGCTTGGAAAATGGTACCGCCAGGGGCTATATGGTATATTGTGGAAATGATGCCACCTGGGGCATAATGGTCTATAGACATGTGACCCCTCCGCGGTCAGGACACAAAAATGACCTGTCCTAAATAAAAGAGGCTACCATTTTAGACAGCCTCCAGGGTAAAAATTCGTTTTAAGGTAAAATGAAAAACTAATTGAAATAAAAAGTGCGAACCATTTCTTGCTGAGTATGAGGGTGACAAACCACATCAACATTCAAGGTACAGCGTTCAAACTGAAGCGCGTACGAATGTTGAACCATGTTTGGACCTAACACCGCTTTCTTTAATTCCTGAGAAGAGAGCATAGCGCCCACGTCTTCTTTTAATAAATGCATTAATTCTCTCACCTTACCTAAAGTGCTTCCTGAGCCTGAGTTAATAAGACCTACAGTCAGGGCTAATTTAATTTTTTTGATATTCATGGGATGGGTATTAAAAAAAAGATTTTAATGATCTTCTACTATTTAAACTTTATAAAGGATTAATATGTTGTGGAAAATTATTTAATTAAATGTTAATGGTTATAAAATCTTTTCTTAAAAAAAAGGTGCTTCCATAGAGAAAGCACCCGATAATTTCTACTTTATGGAAATTAAAGTAATTATAACTAAGGCGTAAAAATTAACTAATCGACTGCGTCATGCAAAAAGGAGTTACCCTCTCTTATTTCCATATTATTGGAAGGATTCACAGAATACCTGGAGAAATTATTATCACCAGAAGACGGCACATCTTCCAGCGTAACATTTCTGCGTAAATAAGCAGGCTGGTTTTCTAAATCACTAATTACTTTAGGATTATTTAACTTTAGCGTTTGAGCACGAAGAGACTCTCTTCGTCTGTTTTCTTCCTCTCTGTTTTTGGAAGGTGAAGTATTCGGTGAAGAGACATTCTTATTATCTTTTAAATAGGGATCTGTCTGACCATTCATATTGTGCCCCATTTTATTTGGATTAGAATCTCCAAATTCAATTACCCGACCAGTATTATTCCCTCCTTCATAGCCAATACCACTTAAACCACTTGACGGAGCATTCGTCTCTGGCATTTTTGGGATCACAGCATCACCTAAATTTATAGTGACTTGACTTTTCTGAGGCATGAAGTCCAGATTATCGGTAGCCTGGTGCTCAAAACCGGTGGCTATAACAGTGACACTTATTTTATTACCTAATTTATTGTCGTAACAATTACCCCATATAATTTCACTATCATCACCGGCCTCTTCTCTAACAAAATCTGTAATTTCAAAAATTTCATCCATAGTAACTTCTTTCAAACCGGAGGTAATATTCAAAAGGATATGCTTTGCCCCATTGATATTATTATCCTCAAGAAGTGGTGAATGCAGTGCCTGATCAACAGCGATACGCGCACGGTCATTACCTTCGGCGAGACCTGTTCCCATTATGGCCACTCCGCTTCCACGCATGACCGTATTAACGTCTTCGAAATCGACATTTACATAACCCGGGACGGTTATTATTTCAGCGATACCTTTAGCTGCTGTGGTAAGCACATTATCAGCTTTTGAAAAAGCATCAGAAAGGGAAAGATTACCATGAATCTGCCTAAGTTTATCATTAGAAATAATAATAAGCGTGTCAACCGAATTTTTCAATTCAATGAGGCCTTCATAACCTTGAGAAGTTCTTTTATTTCCCTCGAAAGTAAAAGGAAGAGTAACAATACCCACGGTAAGGATATTCATTTCCCTGGCAGTTCTGGCAATAATAGGAGCGGCTCCCGTTCCAGTACCACCTCCCATACCTGCTGTGATGAAGAGCATTTTGCAGTTATTTTCAATATACCTCTTCACCTCTTCTATAGATTCCTCACAGGCAAGTTTTCCGACATTTGGTTTAGAACCAGCGCCTCTTCCTTCTGTTAAATTAGGACCTAGCCTAATTTTAGTTGGCACAGGGCTATTTTCCATCGCTTGATTATCAGTATTACAAATGGCGAAATCAACACCAATAATACCTTGTTTAAACATGTGTGTGACCGCATTACTTCCACCGCCACCTACACCTATTACTTTTATAACTGGACTATCGTCTTTTGGAAATTCGTAGATCATAGTATTCGTTTTTGGGTAATCAATAAAAAAAGAGCGTTTAAAGGTCTGAATCGGGTTCAGCGTCAAACCATTCCCTTGTTTTTTCAATGATTATGTTAATAAAACCTCCTTTTGTTGGTTCAGATTCGATTTTGGTTACTTCAGGATCTTTGGTTTTAGCTATCTTTTCAGATGATTTGTACCTACCTTTTTCTCTATCTTCGATACCTCGCAGGAGCAGGCCTACCGCAGTAGCATAAATGGGACTGCATAATGCTTCAGAGTAGCCATGAGCCAGGTGTTCGACTGGCAGACCAATTCTGGCAGGTAAACCAGTGTGATATTCTGCTAATTTGTCAACGTGACGTAATAATGCTCCTCCGCCTGTCAAAACGATACCTGCCACGAGCTTTTTACCGTAACCCGAGGCCGAAATTTCCGAATAAACGTAATCGAAAATTTCTTCCATTCGTGCCTGAATAATAAGGGATAGATTTTTTTCAGATATTTCCTTATGTTCTCTTCCTCTTAAACCAGGAATAGAAATGATTCTATTGTCAAATACTTCATCAGATAATGCGGAACCAAAGCGGGTTTTCAAATTTTCGGCATGCTGTGGCATGACAGTACAACCTTCTTTGATATCTTTGGTAACTATGTTTCCACCCAACGGAATAACAGAAGTATGTCTAATAATACCCTCGTAAAAAATGGTAATATCTGTGGTTCCACCGCCAATATCGATAAGAACAACGCCCGCCTGTTTTTCTTCCTCACTCAATACAGCCATAGCGGAGGCAATAGGTTCAAGCGTCATATTCGCCACTTTAGCACCTGCCCGTTCTACACATCTGAATATATTATTCGTAGCGGTAATTTGTCCTGTAATTATATGAAAATTAGCTCCTAAATGAACGCCAGACATACCAATAGGATCTACGATTCCATGCTCTGAATCTACAGAAAATTCCTGTGGAATGGCATGTAAAATCTTATCTCCCGGAGGCAGAACTAATTTGTGAATATCATGAACCAAGCGATCAATATCTTTTTGAGATATTTCAGAATCACTATACTCTCTTACTAATTGTCCCCTGTGCTGTAATGTTTTAATATGTTGGCCAGCAATACCAACATGTACCAGATTGAAGTCGATGTTCGCCGACCGTCTGGTGATTTCAATAGCCTCTTGAATAGCGTTTACGGTTTTCTCAATATTGGATACCACCCCCCGGAGGACACCTTCTGAGTTAACCTTGCCCAGTCCCAGAACTTCAAGTTTCCCTAACTCGTTCTTAAAACCCGCAATGGCACAGACTTTTGTTGTACCAATGTCGATGGCCAACACAACCTCTTGATTTTTTTCAACTCTTTCCATAGTAGTTTGTAATTACGCCCAATAAATATGTCAAAATAAGTAATCTAAAACATTTTAGTTGCAAACAATCTGATTCCTGAATCTCAGGTCAAGGTTTCGGTATTTACGCCAACCAACAAAAGGCATAGCTTCCTTGTAAAAAACCTTTAACTTTTTCCATTTCTGCATAGAATCATCAAATTCGCCAAATATAATTTTCTGATCCCCAATCATAGGAACCAGTGTAAATTCTCTTTTAAGATTCACATGAACCTGTACCAACATTGATTTTAAAAAAGGATCAGCCTCAATCTCGTTACAAAGTTTAAACAAATCATGTAATGCATTATCCTTAGATAAAAAATCAGGAGAGAATGGAGGATATTCACCTGTAGCAGTGATAATGTTCACAGCAAAATGTTTCGATAAAGGCAACTTTATGCCTTTTTCATCTAAATAATACTGGTCTCCACGACTACTAATGACCCTTACAATAGGTTTACGCTGTATAATATGAATGCCTAATCTATTCCGACTATCCAGAAAAACTTCGGCATCTTTAATAAAAGAATTCTTTTCGAGCAGCGTTTCAATTCTGTTCAAATCAATGGTTTTGAAAGACTGGCCTATTACCTGAAAGCCCAAACCCCTGTCTAACTCAGTGAGAACGTCTTCTTCTTCAATTAAATAGGAACTATCTGGCAAAGCTTCAATTTCTGTATTTATCTCAACAATAGGTTTCTCTTTCCTCATATCCACTGCCAGAATAATAAGGCCTAATATAAGAAATCCCCCTATTTTTACCAAAAAAGACTTCCATTTCACCGAAGAAATATTATTTTTCATCATTATTCTTTTAAGGATTTGGTGTGATATAAATCAACAATCTGGGGTAACATCTTGTCAAAATCACCCGCTCCCAACATCAGTAAGATTTCAGGTTGAACCTGATGTAATGTTTCTAATAACTCATCTGTTTCAATCAATTTTTTATTTAAAATACTTATCTTTTGGAGTAAAAGAGCAGAATCTATGCCTGGTATTGGTTGTTCTCTGGCTGGATAGATTGGCAGAAGGAATAGGCTATCTAAAGCTGACAGTGCCTCAGCAAATCCATCTAAAAAATCTTTAGTTCTACTAAAAAGATGAGGTTGAAAAACAGCAGTAATTTTTTTACCAGGATAAAGTTCTCTTGCAGCTGAAATTACAGCATTTAATTCTGTTGGATGGTGTGCATAATCACTTATGATCACCATTTTATCGTTCACCAACTTAATATCAAATCTTCTTTGAATACCTTTAAACGTCAATAAATTTTTGCGAATAGACTCCCTATCTACCCCTAGTCGAAGCGCAATCGTAATGGCAACTACGGCGTTTAAGATATTATGTCTGCCCGGGAGAGAAAATTTCAGGTCTTTTATTACCACATCCTTATGTTGATAATCGAAGACCAGACCATTTGACTCCAATCTAATATTTAACGCTCTATAATCTCCAGTCTCAATACCAAAGGAACGTTTATTTTCAGTATTCGGGAATAAGTCAACGGAAGCTTGTTGAATCAGTAGCAGTCCATCTGCAGACGTTTGTGCGGCAAATGGCTTAAATCCTGTGTTTAGAAGTGATTCTAAAGAACCGTAAATATCAAGATGATCGGCGTCTGTTGATAAAATCGCCGCTATTTCCGGATGAAGATGTAAGAAAGACCTATCGAATTCATCGGCTTCAATAACGACCCAATCGGATTGACCTGGAACATAATTACCCCCAAAATTTTCAACAATTCCCCCAAGAAAAGCGGTACATGAAACACCACCTTCTTTTAATAAATGGGTGGTAATGGACGAGGTTGTTGTCTTTCCGTGCGTACCTCCAATAGCAATGGTTTTCATATTTTTACTAATCAACCCAAGAATCTCCGCCCGTTTCAAAAAAGGAAGACCACTTCGCTGGAAAAACGTACATATAGGATGAGAAAGAGGAACGGCAGGTGTATAAATTACCAGGTCAATCTCCAAAGAATGAGGTTCAGTATAATTATTTTCGTAGCAAATATTCATGCCTTCTGCAGACAATGTATCTGTCAGCAATGTCTTGGTCTTATCATACCCATATATATTGACGCCCCTTTCATTAAAATATCTGGCAATGGCACTCATACCGATACCACCTATACCAATAAAATAAATATTTTTCAGATTTTGTAATGTCTTCATATTGTCACCTTTTTCTTGTCCGAAGGGACAAATTGAAGAATTATATCAGCTAATTTTTCAGCTGCATCTGGAAAACCCAATCGAAGGGCATTTCTACCAAGGGCAACTAAACATTCCTCATCTTGTATTAACTTAAAAACTTCAGGAAGGAGATCATCCTTAACTTGATTGTCTTTTATGGTCATAGCCGCAGCGTTCTGCTGCAAACTCAAGGCATTTTTTGTTTGATGATCTTCTGCCACGTTAGGAGAAGGAATTAAAATAGAAGGCTTACCCAATAAACAAATCTCCGCGATGGTCAGTGCACCTGCTCTGCACACCACTAAATCAGCCGCTTGATAGGCCATTGATATGTCTTCAATAAAAGGCATAACCCTAATCTGGGGTAAATTGCCTGACTCACTTTCCAAGCATAAGGAGGTATAAAACTTTCCACACTGCCATATAAATTGTACTTCCTGATTTGCCAAAAGTAAATCTTTACCAAAGATCATTGCATCATTTAGCGTTCGCGCCCCCATACTACCACCTGCAACAAAAACGATCTTTTTTAATGGATCAAACTTAAAATATTGACAAGCTGAGTCTCTATCAGGTAATTGAGAAGGATATAAAGCACTTCGAACAGGGTTCCCCGTTAAAACCATCTTTTTTGCGGGAAAAACCAAATCCATATCTGGAAAGGCAACCCCTATTTTATCTACAAATCTGGCCAGAATTTTATTGGTTACACCTGCATAAGAATTTTGTTCTTGAATAACCGTAGGAATTTTCAACAACACAGCGGCAAATAAAGCAGGACCACTGGCATAACCTCCAACACCAACCACCACGTCGGGCTTAAATCGGTGAAGGATAGAGATTGCCTGCCAAATACTGTGAATCACTTTTATTGGAAACAGGAGGTTTTTAGAACCAAAACTTCTATCAAAACCACTAATCCATAAACCTTTGATAGGATAACCTGCTTTCGGAACGGCCTGCATTTCCAGTTTCTCCTGAGCACCAACAAATAAGATATCGGATTCCGGATATTTTACTTTAATAGCGTCAGCCATAGCAATCGCTGGAAAAATATGACCGCCTGTTCCGCCACCGCTTATAAGTATTCGGGGAGCGGCACTATTCAATTTTTTATTGATTTGTTGCAACATCCGTACTTATATTAGAAGATTCTACAAATTTGCTTACAGACAGAATGATACCCAATGAGATACAATTCATGATTATAGAAGTACCACCAAGACTTATCATTGGTAAAGTTACCCCAGTGACGGGAACCAGGTGAGTAGCTACCGCAATATTTATAAATGCTTGAAAAACAAAACTGAAACCAAGCCCTGTAACTACAATAGCTCCGAAAGCTTTTGTACTTTTCGTTACCAGACGTGTTATTCTAAAAAAGAAGCCCAAATAAAGAGAAATAACAAAAAAACCGCCCAATAAACCATATTCCTCCACTAAAATGGCATAAATAAAGTCGGCATAAGAAGAAGGAAGAAAATTTCTTTGAATACTTTGCCCAGGGCCTGTACCAAAGAAACCACCATTAGCTATAGCCACCTTTGACTGTTGTACCTGAAAGCCACCTTCAGAGTCTGTGGTAAACTCTCTGATTCTTTCTATCCAGGTGGCCAATCGCACCATTTCTGGAAAAAAATGACCTAAAAGAATGAGTATTGAAAAAGCAATGAAAGCCAGTAAAACTAACATTAAAATATATTTAACGGCGACCCTTCCAACAAACATCATAGCGATACTGGTAGAAAAAAGAAGTAGCGCCGTAGATAAATCGGCGGGAGCAATAAGAAAACAAATGATGATTACAGGCAATATAAGTGGTAAAAAAGCACTTTTGAAATCTTTAATAATCGACTGTTTAGAGGAAATCGTTCTGGCTAAATATAAAATCAAGGCTAATCGTGCAAAATCTGAAGACTGAAAGGTAAAACCTAAAACAGGTATTTCGATCCACCTGCGCGCTGAATTTATATCTACTCCAAAGAGGAGGGTAAAAATTAGTAAAGGAATGGCTACAATGAATAAGAATGGCGCTAACCTATGAAAACGAAGATAGTGTAATCTATGAAGAACATACATAATAATAAATCCAAAAAGAACGATGAAACCTTGTTTTATCACATAATATTCGGTGTTTCCTCCTTGTTCCTTATGTGAAAGCCCCCCTGTAGAAGAATAAACACCTAACAAAGAAACCAACGTCATTAGAGAAATGAGCACCCAAATGACTCTATCACCCTTTAATTCTGTTTTAAGATTTGATATAAATCCCGTCATATTCCCCATTTTAGTGCGTTGACCGCCGTTCTAAATTGGTTTCCCCTATCCTCATAATTTTTATACAAATCGAAACTTGCACAAGCAGGGGAGAGCAAAACGACTCCATCTGGTTGAGCCAAAACAAAAGCTTCATTTACGGCCTCCTGCATAGATGAAATTTCTACAAAAGGAACCAGATTTTTGAATACCTTTCTAAGAGGTTTATTATCAGCACCAATGGCAATAATGGCTTTAACCCTGGAGGCAATCAAAGGTAATATTTCATTATAATCGTTTCCCTTATCGAGCCCCCCAGCCAACCAAACGACAGGTTTTGTCATTGCTTCAAGGGCAAAATACACTGCATTTACGTTGGTTCCTTTACTATCGTTTACAAACAGCACCTGATTAATTTCCGCAATTTTTTCTAATCTATGAGGGTCATTTTTAAACGAAAGAAGACCTTCCTGAATTAATTCAGGAGAAACGCCCATCTGGATGGCGGTCTGAATAGCAAAAGCAGCATTCATGGCATTATGCTTTCCTAAAAGCGCGGTATGCTGCAAATTAAAAAGGTGACCGGCTATGTTTAGCCAGTCACCAGACAACATAGATTGGGAGATCTTCACAAATCTGGAAGTTAAATAATAATTATTATATCGTTGAGCTGTTTCTTTGTCATCAATATTTATGATAAAAGTATCCTCTTCTGATTGATTTTCCGCTATTTTAAATTTTGCATCGGCATAAGCGTCGAGTTTATAATGATAACGGTCTAAATGATCTGGTGTAATATTTAATAAAATAGAGATATCGGGTCTGAATTTCAGTATGCCATCGAGCTGAAAACTGCTAAGTTCAAGAACATAAACAGGCTTAGGATCTTGTGCCACCATAGCAGCGAAACTTAAACCGATATTACCTCCTAAACCCACATCGAGCCCACCTGTTTTTAGCAAGTGATAAATCAATCTGGTGGTCGTTGTTTTTCCATTTGTACCGGTAATGCCAATAATGAAAGATTGGGTGTACCAGGAAGCAAACTCAATTTCGGAAACGATGGTTTTTCCTGAATCCCTTAATTGTTTGACTACAGGAACATGATCTGGTATTCCAGGACTTTTTACAACGATGTCAGCGGTCATCAAGCGCAATAAGTTATGAGAACCCATTTCGAAAGGAATATCATTTTGCTTTAACACTTGAAGGTAATGATCGGAAATAGAACCTTTTTCAGATAAAAAGACTTCCCATCCTTGTTTTTTACCAAGAATGGCCGCACCGACACCACTTTCACCTCCCCCTAAAATGAGTAATCGCTTTCCTTGAATCATCGCTACCTTATTTTTAGAGTTATTAGGGTGAACACGGCTAATAAGACACCTACCAACCAAAAACGAGTGACTATTTTTACTTCATGAATTCCCTTTTTCTGGAAATGATGATGAATCGGCGACATTAAAAAAATACGTTTTCCCTCTCCATATTTCTTTTTAGTATATTTAAAATAAGCGACCTGAATAATCACTGATAGACTTTCAATAACAAAAACACCGCATAATACTGGCAATATCAATTCTTTACGTAAAATTATTGCTAAAGCCCCTATGATTCCTCCCAAAGTCAAACTCCCTGTATCGCCCATAAATATTTGAGCAGGAAAACTATTATACCATAAAAAGCCAAGACAAGCACCGAGTAAAGCACCCGTAAAAATGAGTAGTTCCCCAGATCCTGGAAGATGAAGGATATTGAGATAATTGGCAGCAATAGCATTTCCAGAAACATAAGCAAAAATACCTAAGGTCATGGCAATAATACCAGAAACGCCTGTAGCGAGACCATCTAAACCATCTGTTAAATTAGCTGCATTAGACACACCTGTGACAATGAAGATAACGACTGGTATAAAAATCAACCAAATCCAATATTTATTTGCCTGAGCTTTAATAGGAATTAAAGCGGCATAATTAAGTTGATTACCCTTCATAAAAGGTATATTCGTTAGGGTTGTTTTATAATCTGCCTTTTCTGAAATACCCTGATTAGTTTGGGTGTAAATAAAATCACCTACCCTATCCTTATCGTTCAGACCCAATAATACGGCATCTTCTGTGTCCATACGAACTACAATTTCGTCACTTCCCAACATCATGAGCGCAATAATAAGCCCCAGACCAATCTGTCCCGCAATTTTAAATTTACCCTTTAAACCCTGCTTATCTTTTTTAAAGACCTTGATATAATCATCTATAAAGCCAATGACGCCCATCCAAATTGTCGCAATGATCATCATAATAATGTAGATATTATCAAGTCTGCTAACCAATAAAGTAGGAATCAAAATGGCCAGAATAATAATAATTCCGCCCATGGTAGGTGTACCTTGCTTTTGAATTTGACCTTGTAAACCCAGGTCGCGAATAGACTCACCAATTTGCAATTTCCTTAAATAATTAATAATTGCGCCACCGAAAACAAGGGAGATTAGCAATGAAAAAATGACCGCAAGTCCAGCACGGAAAGTAATATATTGGAAAAGACCCGCCCCTGGAAAGTGTCCACTATAACGATTCAGCCATTCGAAAAGGTCAATTAACATAGCGTATTAATTATTTAAGTCTTTAATATCACCCAATAAAGTTTCACGAAGGACAGCCTTGTCATCAAAAGGATATCGAACGCCCGATATTTCCTGGTAAGGTTCATGGCCTTTTCCAGCTACTAACAGAATATCTCCATTTTTAACTAAATGACAAGCGGTTCGAATCGCTTCACGCCGATCGGTTATTTGCAGCGTATTCTTTAATTGTTCCGAGGAAAGTCCGGCAGCCATTTCATTTATAATGGCCACCGGTTCCTCTGTTCTGGGATTATCTGAAGTCAATATTATTAAATGGCTCCAATCGGCAGCAACTTTTGCCATTTTAGGTCTTTTTTCGCGATCTCTGTCACCACCACAACCAATAACTGTAAGTATATTTACGCTATGTGGTTTCATTTTATGAATGGTTTCCAAGACTTTAAGCAAGGCATCTGGTGTATGTGCATAATCAACAATCGCCATTACGTTAGTCTGAGGAACCTTAAAATAATCGAATCTTCCGGCGGCAGCGGTTAAACCGCTCAACTTTGTTCTAAGTAAGGTATCTTCTATACCAAGCAGAGATGCGGAAGCATAAACAGCCGTTAGATTATAGGCATTAAATTCACCCATAAGTCTGGTAAACATCTCCTTACCGTTTATCTCTAAATGCAAACCCTCCAAACCATTTGTTATCAGGCGAGTTTTAAAAGAAGCCATTCTTTTTATCGCATAGGTATGAATATCGGCTTTGGTATTTTGAACCATAACCATTCCCCTTTTGTCATCAATATTTACTAAAGCGAAAGCATTTTTGGGCAAGTCGTCAAAAAACTGCTTTTTAGCATTTAGATAATGGTCAAAAGTTCCGTGATAATCTAAATGATCATGTGTAATATTAGTAAAGATAGCTCCCTTAAACTGTATACCTGCAATTCTGTGTTGATGAATGGCATGGGAACTTACCTCCATGAAAACATATTGACAACCCAAGGCAAGCATTTCAAAAAATAGACTTTGTAATTGAGCAGCATCCGGGGTAGTATGCGTAGCTGGAATAATCTTATCAGCTATTTTAATTTCAATGGTTGAAATTAATCCGCAAGTATAACCTAAAGAGGTAAACAAGTCAAAAAGCAAGGTTGCTGTGGTAGTTTTTCCGTTGGTACCTGTAACTCCAACGACGTTGAGCTCCCGGGTTGGATAATCATACCAGGCAGACATCAACCATCCAAAGGAGTAGCTTGTATTTTCCACAATCACGACACATATATCATCGGAAATATTTACATCACAATATTCACAAACAATACAGGTTGCACCTTGTGAGACAGCATTTTGAATAAACTGATGACCATTGGTTTGTACACCCTTTATTGCGACGAAAACAGACCCAGCAACCACACGACGTGAATCGGCAGTTATCCCTGTAACGGAAATATTTGCATGACCGCTTTGAATGCGATGAGGCTGGGAAATCAGTAGATTCTTTAATTCTTTCATCGTAGCATCAGGTGAATCGTTTGACCATTTGTTTTTGTACCTGGTTGCACCGATTGATGAACCACCTTTCCTACCCCTTCGATAGACACCTTTAATCCTTTATTTTCCAATAAATAGATCGCGTCCTTTAATCCGGCACCTAAGACGGAAGGGACTTTATGCTGTTGAATATTTGGTTTTTTTACATCAAGTTGATTTTCATTTCCCTTTAATACCGTCCAGTTTGAGTCGAAAAGACCTTCAAAGGGAAGATCTAAAAAGGAGAGTAGATATTTCATATCCTTTGAATTACCAAAATCGAAACCAGGTAAATCCAGCTGCGCAAGAAGAGGTTTCACTTTTGAATTAACAGGAGGATGAAGATCAATAGATGAAAAATAAATCTTATCCGCTATTTCGCGAAAAACCGGACCTGCTACATCGCTTCCATAATATCCATTTTTCAGGGGATTATGAATGACTACGACACAAGAATACTTAGGATTATCGGCGGGAAAATACCCAACAAAGGAAGCTCTGTACCCACCTTTATGTTGTTCATTGGAAGAAAGTCTTTGATAATTTGTTTGCGCCGTACCTGTTTTTCCTGCGAAAGAATACTGGGAAGTACTGAGCTTGCTTGCTGTTCCACGAACGACTACATTACGCAGTAATTCTTTGATTTTAGCAATAGACTCAGTACTGGCAATCTTCTTTTTCATTACATCGGGAGTAAACTCCTGAATCCAGGCACCATCATGTTGCACACCTTTGACTAGGAAGGGACGCATTAATTTGCCATCATTCGCGATAGCATTATAAAAATTAAGGAGTTGCAACGGTGTCAGACTTAATTCATATCCAATAGCCATCCAGGGAAGTGTCGTACCACTCCAATTATCTTCACTGCTGTATGCTTTTTTAAAATAGGGTAAAGCCTCCCCTTCAATATCTTTTTGTGAGGTATTATGCAGATTAAATTGCTCCAATGTTTTCAAAAATTGAGCGGCTGATAATTTCTCACTTTCCTCTACGGAGCCTGAAAAGTAGCGGCTCAGTGTTCTGGCCATTCCTACATTCGAAGAAATTTCAAAAGCTCTACTCACTGAAATAGATTCTAAGGACTTACTTTCTTCAGCCACATCCAACATTTTATCTCCATAGAAATTAGCCACACCTTTAGAAATATTAACCTCCTCATTTAGATCAATATCTGTATTTTCAAGGATAGCCAGCATGGTTGCGGCCTTGAAGGTAGAACCAGGTTCAACGGACATACCAATGGCATAATTGAACCCCTCGGTGTATTCTCCTTGAAATCTACCCAAATTGGCGATAGCTTTAATCTCCCCTGTTTTAACTTCCATAACTACGGCCGTACCCCATTCGGCCTCATGATATTTCATTGCTTTAAGCAACGAATTTTCTGTTAATTCCTGAAAATTTATGTCCAACGTGGTAACCACATCGCTTCCATCTTTCGGATTGATACTATTGAGGTCTTCCAGAGGCAACCAGATATCATTTTTTCTACTCACTCTGAGCATATACTGTTGTCCGGGAGCGCCTTTAAGCGTATTATTAAATGACCCTTCAATGCCTACTGGCTTAGCGCCCTCTCTAAGATATCCAATAGTTCTTTGAGCTAACAAATTAAAAGGCATTCTTCTTTTACTGGATTGCTCAATGATAAGACCTCCTTTAAATTGTCCATAATAGAAAAGAGGGAAGTTTTTAATTTTATTAAGTTCGGTGTAGCTAATTTTCTTTTTAATAGGAAATCTCCTGTTTTTCTCACTTTTCCTCAGGTTTTTTAGCTGTGTACTAATTTGTGATGGACTTTTATCCCAACCCAAAGAATGGTGAAGTACGAAAGCCAAGGAGTCTATTTTCTCTTTGAAATCTGTATCTCCTGGTGCTACAGGATCAAAATATACGTCAAAATAAGGTATGGAAGTAGCCAAGAGTGACCCATCTGAAGTTAAAATATTTCCACGGTGAGCCTCCAGATTTTTAAGTTTAATATTCTGAGAAGCGCCTTTATCTCTCCATTTTTGGCCATCTTTGATAGCGACAGAATATGTTTTGAATGCAACGAGACATGCAAAAGGAAGTACCAGTCCAAACAACAAAAAATACATTCTAGAAAGCACTTCATTTCTGATTTCCATGGCTCAATAGGATTTTTTGGGATTAACAACCAGTTTATATGGACTGCGTTCGAAAGGCTTTAAGCCTAAGATAGCGAATCTATCTGCCATTTGGGAACGCTGAGCCTTAACCCTATTCTCCGATGCAAGCGTCATATACTCCCACCGAAGTTCTTTGATATCATCTTGGAGGACTTGAATTTCTCTGATTCTTCTTTCCGAAAAATGAGAATTAGCTATATAAATCATAGCCAGGAAGCCTATAAATAATATATAAAGCAACTTATTAAATATTTCATCAGAACCGAGAAACTCCAACAATAAAAACTTTCGCAACCCCTTATTACGTGTCATAAAAAATGTTTTCTCAAAGCCTACAGATGCCCAGTCTGCATTTCAGGACAAAAATTTTAAACAGGGAGTTTCCGGCCTACTCTTAACTTGGCACTCCTGGCTCTGGAATTATTTTTAATTTCCTCGGCATCAGGCGTAATTGCCTTTTTTGTTAATATATTGAAAGGACGATAAATATTTCCATAAAAATCTTGCTGTAAGGTTCCCTCTGGGTTTCCATATCGCAAGGTATTTTTAGCCATACGGTCTTCTAAGGAATGATAAGAGATTACAACTAATAATCCATCATCATTTAAAAGATCAACCGATTGCTTTAAAAAATCAGCTAAAACCAACATCTCCTCATTCACCTCAATTCTTAAAGCCTGAAAAACCTGAGCCAAATACCTTGGCCTTTCTCCCCTAACCCATGGATTAACGACATTCAAGAACCCTTGTATATCTTTAAAAGGATTCAACTTTCTGGCCTCAATCAATGCGCTGGCTAAAGATTTTGCATTTCTGACTTCCCCCCAATCACTCAACAAATTAACTAACTGCTCTTCTGTATAGGTATTCAAAATATCAGCGGCAGATTTACCTGTGGTGGGATTCATCCTCATATCAAGAGCACCATCCATACGAAAACTAAAGCCCCTTGATTCTGTATCAAACTGATAAGAAGAAACACCCAAATCTGCTAAAATACCATCCACTTTCAGGTATCCGTTCAATTTTAAAAACCGACGGATATACCTGAAATTGTGTGGTACAAAAATTAGTCTTTCATCGTGTGTTACATTCCCGATAACGTCGGGATCTTGGTCAAAAGCTATTAAGCGACCTTTGTCACTTAATTTATTTAAAATTCTTTTAGCGTGTCCGCCGCCCCCAAAAGTGGCATCTACATATACTCCGTCTGGATTTATTTCTAAAGCTTCCACGGAAACATTCGCTAAAACAGGTTCGTGATACATACGTTTGTCATTTTAATCATCCAATCGTTGTTTACCGCGACCCAGTATTTCTTCAGCCAAATCGGAAAAATCATCTGGCTCATCATCCATGAGCTGATCGAAAACCTCCTTAGCCCATATTTCAATTCTGTCATTAAACGCAGATAAAATAACCTCTTTTTCAATACCGGCATATTCTAATAATCTGCGAGAAACCAAAATTCTATCAGCGCTATCCATCTCAACTTTTTGAGCACCCCGATAAAAATATCTAACCAACTCCCTATTTTTTTTACTGTAAACATTCAAGTCGTTAATGTCTTCTGTTGTCTTTAACCAAACCTCTTCCGGGTACAACATCAAACATTTTTCAAACCCTCTATTCACAACAAAATTATAGGTTTCTCTTTTCCCCAATTGACTTATTAATCCACTCGGCAGACGCATGCGACTCTTATCATCGATTTTACATTCGTACTCTCCGAGTAGTTGATTCATCTTGTTTTGTTCCTTTGCTTCTCAAATGTAAATCAAAATTACCACTTTCTACCACTTTCTACCACTTTTTTTAAAAAAAATATATAAAAAAAAATCATTATCTGAAAGGCTGAAAATAAAAACATTAATATCAGTTATTTACATATTATGTTTTATAATTATATTAAAAAAATAAAAAATTACTTTTATACCAATCTATGAATCAGGTAATTAAAAGTGTTTAAAAGTGGTAATAAAATTAGATGAAACAACATTACCTCTCTATTTTGTATCTTGTGGCACAAAAAAACAGGTAATGCAACGATTAACAGGCATATATTTTGGACCCAGTGAAAAAGGAGGAAGAGGCGTATTTTCAGCCATCTATATTTCAGAAGGAACGCTGATTGAAGTCTGTCCCATGATTGTATTACCCGAAGAAGATTTCCAGAAAATACATGATTCCACGCTACATGATTATTATTTTCTATGGGGCGACGATGAAAATCAATGTGCCATTGCCCTGGGATTTGGATCTCTCTATAATCATGATTATGAACCGAATGCAAGGTATTTTGTAGATCCGGAGGAAGAAACTATGGAAATATATGCAACAAAGGAAATATTCCCGGGAGATGAAATTACCGTTACCTATAATGGCCATCCAGATGATAAATCATTGGTATGGTTTGAAGATCCAAATTATGATAAGGGAAAAAGTACTAATCCAAATGAGGGATAAGCGTTGGGTGTTGTTTAATTGAGATCTGTGACCTAGCGGTGGAGTGCCAATAGGATGAGATAGGTGACCTGACGATGGGGGTTTACGAAGATGGCGGGGCTCTGCCCCTATGTGATGAAGGTCACAACCAGAAAGTAACCCCCTACGAATATACTTTACTGTCAAACCGAAGACGTCCTTTTTAATCCTGGAAATCCTGTAAATCCTTATAATCCGTGATTCAAAACTGGATGTTAGGGGTGAATATTAAATATAAATCCTATCGGGGAGAAAACGCGAAGCATCGCATCTCTACTAGTACCCTGGATTTTGGGTCATTTTTCCTTCGCTCAAATCTATTTCCGTTTGTGGGATGGGAAATAAATCATGTTTACCCTTGATAAAATTCTTACCCACCTTTTTCAATACTTTTTCTGCCTGTCCCGTTCTCACCAAATCGAACCAACGCTGCTGTTCCATGGCCAATTCAATGCGACGTTCCTTCCAGATTCGCTCTCGAAGAGTTAATATGTCAGAAAAAACAACGTCAGGT
>BJGN01000028.1:28569-28945 GCA_014190515.1 Bacteroidota bacterium | reverse complement strand
ACTTTTATGAGGTCTATGTCTTTGTAAGCCAGCAGTTTTTTTATGTATTGTTTTCTAAAGATCAAATTTGCCATAGAACAAATATAACCCATAAATCATTAAAACTTGTAAAAAATGCAAGTTTTAAGGATTTATGGGATAAGGGACAAAATGTAGAAACAGAAGTATAAATGTTTTTTAGTTCCTTTTACAGAAATCAAAAGATAATTTTAATATTATTCCTTTTAATTTCTATCCAACCTAAAAGACGCTTAAAAATTAGCTAGGGCGTCCTCTCTGTTTGAGTAAACGGAGGAGTACTTTGTTAATCCCATGATGTTGAAAGTTTTGTCGACGATAGGAGCCAGGTTAAAATACCCTAATTTACCCTCTACGC
>BJGN01000028.1:0-28469 GCA_014190515.1 Bacteroidota bacterium | reverse complement strand
GCTTAAAAATTAGCTAGGGCGTCCTCTCTGTTTGAGTAAACGGAGGAGTACTTTGTTAATCCCATGATGTTGAAAGTTTTGTCGACGATAGGAGCCAGGTTAAAATACCCTAATTTACCCTCTACGCCTTGTAATTTCTCAATGATTTCAATCAATATAGAAACACCGATACTGTTTACGACTTTGGTTTGCCCCATGTCCAGTAAAATTTTAGTTATACCATTGTCAATATTATTTAGACAAATGTTGGCTATCATTTGTCCACCCTCCTGATTGAGATACCCTTCAGTAATGAGGATAACGATATCGTTTTCGAATTCTGTGTTTACCTTAAACTGGCTCATACTTCTTTATTTTTTGTCATTGTTACAGTGGTACCATCTTTGCCTGATTCAAACTCAACGGAATCCATTAATTCCTGGATGAGCTGCAAACCCCATCCACGTTTACGTTCATCAGTTCCCAGTTTATTTTCAATAGCGGGAATTTCTACTTTTGCTTTATCAAAACCAATGCCCTGGTCAATCACTTTAATCACCAGGGAATTCTCCTCCAGGATAAAATGGATAAAGACATTATTTTGAGCCTGGGAGTGTTCAAAAGCATTGATGCAGGCCTCAATGAGCGCCATACTAATTTCAGCTGCCTTATCTTCGCTCAAATCCATGTGTTTGGCAACCACTTCTGCGGTTTGGACGGCCACCAGTTCCATGTTGGCTATAACGGGCAGTTTGAGTTCAATTTTAGGTCTATCCATTTGATTTCATTTAAGGATTTATTTTTTTTATGACAACCAGTGTAATATCATCGGGATTGTGCTTACCGGAAAGCCATTGATCCACAGATTCGATCAATACATCGATGATTTGTTGAGCGCTCAGGTGACCACTTGATTGAATAAGCCCTTTCAATCTATCGTAATCGTACAGTTCGCCTTTTGCGTTTGGCGCTTCAGGAAGCCCATCTGACAATTGGATTAAAACATCACCATATTCAAAGGTTCTTGTTATTAGATTAAATGTTTCGTCTCTTAACCCCCCAAGAGGCAAACCACTTTGCATTAATTCTTCAACAGCATTCGAATTAGCCTTATATAAATAAATTGGAGGCATGGCAGCAGAGCTTAAGTACACTTCGTTTTGAGTTATTTCTGCAATATTCAGGCTCATTCTTAATGTTCCTAAGTCAATTCTTTTTACCACCCTATTCAATCTTTGCAAGATCTTATTGGGCTTAACTGGATTAATCCCATTCAGGCCAGCTTTGGTAACAGACACCATCATACCAGAAGTAACACCATGACCAGTGGCGTCGCCACAAACACTAAATAAAGAACCATCTTTTTGTGGAAAAAAGTCATAATAATCTCCACCTACCTCAGTAGAAGAGCGAATAAAAGTAGCGATATCTAAATCAGGCCTTTTCGGATTTTCTTTGGGCAGCATGCTTTGTTGAAGATCTCTTGCCGCTTGCAACTCCTTATTTTTACGGTCTTCTTCTATTTTCCTTATGCGTTCCTTTTGTTGCCGCTTAGCGTATAAATATATACCCAAGCATAAGAAAACTGCACAAACAACGATGCCCACTAAATATCGTTGTTGCTCCACTTTCTGCTCATTCAATTCCCTTTGCTTTACTTCTTCGTTAAGCGCCATATTCTGCATCTCATTGGCTCTTGTATTGTTGAATAGTAGATTTCTCAAACTATCCGCAGACTCCAGATAATTAAATGCATTCTCTATATCTCCTAATTTTTTGTAATTCTTATACAGTAGAATATTTGCCTTTAATAAGCCTTCGGTAAAGGTGAAGTCTCTGGATAAATTAATCACATTTTTAGCATACACGATCACAGAATCGACAGTACCCAATTCATTGAATGCATCGGCTATTCCCAAATTTGCTTCCAAAACATCCTTATAGAATTTATTTAATATTGCCAGGCTAATTGCTTTTTTGTAATTATTTATTGCGGAATCATACTTTTTATCATGCTTCAAAATATCACTATATACAATATAAGGATAACCCCATTGCTTTTCAAAGGGTACCTTGTTATTTGCCTCCCTGGCTTTACGATTAAAAAATTTGGCTTTTTCATATTCGTTCAAAAGAAGGTATAATTGAGAAATTCCCGATGTAGTAGTGATATCAGGGATATCGGCTTCATCCCATTTTTCCGGTAAATAAAAATTTTGTGGCAATTTATTAAGGTACTCTAATGCTTTTGCTTTATTGCCAAGATAAGCGTATCCAAATGCAATACGTTGGTAAACGAGATTAAAATCTCTGGCATACACATCTTCGCCAGAAACTTTGGGTCTATTCTGCATTTCAATCACATACTTTAAATGCTCAAAAGCATGAAACAATCCCATTGGATAATTAGCAATGACCTGACTTTCAACACCTGACATGAATAAATAGATTTTTGGCAAAAGATCTATTTCATTTTCATGCTTGCTTATTCTTTCAGCTTCTGATAAATATATTAATGCTGAATCACCTTTTGAATAGCCATAATAAAAAGCTAAATTAAACAATATGCCAGCCTTTTCCCTTACATCCTTGGTGGATTCAATTTTATTTAAAGAATCCTGAAGGTTAAATTGTAAATTCATAAGATCCAGGATATTCACCTGGCCCGTAGTAGATTGTGCGGTACCTTGTAATGCAACAACTACAAAAGCGATGGTTAGAATATGTATTTTCATAACAAGCTTAAAAATTAGCTAGGGCGTCCTCTCTGTTTGAGTAAACGGAGGAGTACTTTGTTAATCCCATGATGTTGAAAGTTTTGTCGACGATAGGAGCCAGGTTAAAATACCCTAATTTACCCTCTACGCCTTGTAATTTCTCAATGATTTCAATCAATATAGAAACACCGATACTGTTTACGACTTTGGTTTGCCCCATGTCCAGTAAAATTTTAGTTATACCATTGTCAATATTATTTAGACAAATGTTGGCTATCATTTGTCCACCCTCCTGATTGAGATACCCTTCAGTAATGAGGATAACGATATCGTTTTCGAATTCTGTGTTTACCTTAAACTGGCTCATACTTCTTTATTTTTTGTCATTGTTACAGTGGTACCATCTTTGCCTGATTCAAACTCAACGGAATCCATTAATTCCTGGATGAGCTGCAAACCCCATCCACGTTTACGTTCATCAGTTCCCAGTTTATTTTCAATAGCGGGAATTTCTACTTTTGCTTTATCAAAACCAATGCCCTGGTCAATCACTTTAATCACCAGGGAATTCTCCTCCAGGATAAAATGGATAAAGACATTATTTTGAGCCTGGGAGTGTTCAAAAGCATTGATGCAGGCCTCAATGAGCGCCATACTAATTTCAGCTGCCTTATCTTCGCTCAAATCCATGTGTTTGGCAACCACTTCTGCGGTTTGGACGGCCACCAGTTCCATGTTGGCTATAACGGGCAGTTTGAGTTCAATTTTAGGTCTATCCATTTGATTTCATTTAAGGATTTATTTTTTTTATGACAACCAGTGTAATATCATCGGGATTGTGCTTACCGGAAAGCCATGCATCGGCTTCAATCATCAATTGATCAATAACTTCCTGAGCCGACTTATCGCCATACGTACTGATCAAATCTTGTAATTTTTGGTAATCGAACAGGTCGCCTGTCAAATTGGGGGCTTCCGGCAAACCATCCGAAATGATGACCAAAATATCTCCTGAATTAAAAGGGGTATCTATTTGATCAAAATATACATCGTTGAAACTGCCGAGGGGTATGCCTGAAATCTGAATTTCCTCGGTGTTACCGGTTGCCGCTCTATAGATATAATACGGAGGCATTCCGGCCGAACTTAAGGTCAGTTGATTGTCCTTGATGAGGGCAATATTCAAACTCATTCGTAAAATACCCAAGTCCACTTTTTTAACCACCCGGTTCAATTCATGCAACATATCCTTTGGACTCATCTGAGGCAATCCAATGATCCCTGCTTTGGTAATGGATACCAACATTCCCGAAGGAGTGCCATGGCCCGTGGCATCTCCACAGATGGCAAATAAGGAGCCATCTGCTTGCTCAAAGAAGTCGTAATAATCCCCGCCCACTTCGGTAGAGGTTCTTAAATAGCCGGCGATATCCAGATTTTTGACAACTGGGAGCGTTTTAGGCAATAGCCTGTTTTGCAAATCCTTCGCGGCAGACAACTCAGAATTTTTTCGTTCGTTTTCAGCTTTTAAGAATGATTTTTTAGCCTGGAACTTTCCGAATTGTATAAATGCCAGGACAAGGGACAACAAGTAGAAACCATAGGCCCAAAGAGTACGGTACCAGGGAGGATTTATTCTAAATTCCAAAATACCTTCCTCCGATATTTGACTACTGGCATCCATGGCTCGGACATGAAATGCGTACTTGCCTTCCTTTAAGTTGGTATATTGATATCTAGCGTCAGGTATAAACTCGGACCAAGTCTTATCCTGACCTTCCAGCCAATAACTAAAGGTGGTTTTGGACTCATTCCCAAATAAAGGATAGGCTACTTCGAAAAGCAGATTATTTTCACTATAGGGCAGATTGCCTAAATCCAAGGGGGCTTTTTGACCATTAGTATAAATGGCCCTGACTAAGGCCTTGTAGTTTTTGTGCTTTTCTTTAACAGCTAATTCAGGATAAAAGCGATACAATTTTTCCTCTTGGGAACCTATCCAAAGAATTTCACTTTCTCCCGAGCCCTCGGCAAATATGGCGCCGCTCAGCTCGCTTAAGGGAACTTTATAAAAGGGATATTTCGTAAATGAATAACCCTTGTCGAAATCAAAGGCTGTTTTGTAAAGACCCGTTTCGGTGATCGTCCATCCATTTTTAGAATCTGGATTATACGTGTATTTATTATTGCGTAATAACGGATCTAGCTTAGGTACAATCGAAGTATCAAGCTTTATGTTAGTAAGTTCCGCCTGGTATTTTTCTAAATTCAGCCTGTAATGGTTCCGAAAGGAGTCGACCAAAACATGCGTTGATTCATTAAATGTCCAAACACCCAACATTCCACCTTTTGTAAATTGTTTATCCAGAGCAAGCTTTGTGAAATTACCTTGCCCACTGCTGTCATAGTCATATACAAATATCCCTTCCATGGTTTGGGCAAGAATTTTACCAGGGGCGACTTCTACTATATTGTAGGGTTTGATAAAATCTTGTTTGGCTAATTTTAACGCACTCCACTTCCCATTTTTATATTGATGCGCCAATAGGCCGTACACCCTATTGGAAGAAAAAATGATACTGGAATTTAACTTGGAGCGAATCGTGTTAACAGTGCGATAAAGAGGGCTAATTACTTCTGTTTTTCCATTTTTTGTAGTTTTAATGGAGAAATTATTAGTAGTGATTATTTGATCGTCAAAAGGTAAAATTGTCTTTAAAAGTCCAATTTCATTTACTTTATTCCCAAAAAATTGGGATTGTTCATATACATTCGTTTTGGGAACGAAAGTATATAAATCTTTAACAGTCCTGACATAGAGTGTCCCATTGTGCCTTAGGACATTTGTAACTAATCCTCTTAACTTATTTTTTGGGGAGAAGTAGGTCAAGGTAGTATCAAAATCTACACGAAATAAACCAACATTTGCCCCCCAAACATCCCCATTCCTATCTTGAAAAGTATTGGTAATATAATTGTCAATCAGGCCATTTTCTTCATTTAAAATGGCTCTAACAGCTAACTGATTGTCGATAAAAATCAAGCCGCCCTTACCCGTTGATATTGGAATAATACCATTATTTAATCTGCCACCACTTAAATAAGATTCATATCGCTTGACATATTGATCCACCTCATCCGATTTGGCTTTTTCCAGACGACCATCTTTTTTCAAGAGCCATAATCCAATATTTCTTGATACTAGTAAGATGTCACCTTTGTCCAGAGAATAAATCTCATCTATTCGATTTTGTGCAAAAATCTCCTTAGTAGAAGGGATAAGCGTAAATTTCCCGTTAATTAACCTAAATAGTCCCTCACCCCAAACTCTTAGAAAAGCGCCTCCTTCATTTGTACTCAAAGTATGGATTACATTTTTATAATGCTCCACATGGAGTATTTTTTTGTTCTTATATAGATAAACCGAATTTTCAGACGTAAAAATAATGGTGTCATTTAATACCCCCGCATTCCAAAGTGTTGATTTAACTTTATCTTTTTCTGGTAGCTTATCCGACAAAGAATAATAGACGGGTTCATTGAATTTATTTTTTTCAATATACCCAAAGCCAACTCCAATAATGGCATAGATAGTTTTTTTAGCGTCTAGGACCAAAGCTCGCCCATTTCCTAGGGTGGGATCACCTTTCTCATCTAATACAGGTCTCACCTTTTGACCATCAAAAGTCTGGACACCTTTCAAATTGTTGCTGTAATAAATTATCCCTTCGGAATCTTGCACAACAGCCCAGTTGACAAAGTCTGTGTTCAAAAAAGATCTGCTGTAGTTGGTTACAAATAGGTTACCAGTTTCAATCTTGCGTTGTCCTGCGGCGGAAAAACTAAAATACAGCAGAATGAGCAATATTCTTACAAAAATGAATGGTACATAGTTTAAATTTAAATAAAATTTCATATAAATAGTGGTTAAATATTTATAAAAATCAATTAAATGGAATTCTAATTTACAACGATATTTTATATAAATATATATGAAATGATACAAATAGAAAAATAAATTAAATGTCATTGCCTTAATGACGAAATGTTATTTTGAATTTCAAACTATTAAGAATGAAATTAAATACATTTTATTGAAGCTGAAAAAATAATCCTATGAGAAAATTAAGTATGTTGTTTTTTTCTTTTCAAAATAACACCACCTGCTGCCTCTTTTATTACAGTAGTAAAAATAAAGGCCTTAGGGTCACAATCAAGAACTAAATTTCTTAATTGTCTAACTTCAAAACGAGTCATGATGGTATAAAGAATATCAGTAGGACTGCTTACGTCAAAACTATCTTTCATAAACCCACGCTCCCCTTTATACACGGTAATACCTTTCCCCATTTGCATGACGACAGCTTTTTTAATTTCCTCGTGATTTTTAGAAATGATGGTAACGCCGATGTACTCCTCTAAACCCTCTACAATATAGTCCATACTGCGAGTTGCAATGAAATAAGTCAACATAGCATAAAGGGCTGTTACCATACCTAATCCGATACCGGCGATTAAGAATAAAATGATATTGATACCCAGAATGATTTCAGACATTGAAAAACCAGATTTCCTTAATGTATAAAGGGCTAAAACTTCAATCCCGTCTATTGCACAACCTCCACGCATTCCTAGTCCTATACCTATACCCAGAAAGACACCACCAAAAATTGATATTAGTAATTTGTCAGAAGTAATGACAGGATAATGAATAAATGTTAGGGCTAAAGCAAGTCCTATGATAGCCAGTAAAGTACGGATAGCAAAATCTTTGCTTACCAAAATCCCCCCCAGAATGATAAAAGGGATATTACATAAAATGATTAAGGTGGCAATAGGAATATGGTATGTTTCATGTATTAAAAGGGCAAGACCAGTAACCCCTCCATCTAAAAAGTGGTTAGGAACTAGGAAACTCTTTAAAGCGAAACCGGCGAATAATATTCCGGCAAGGCTTAAAATTGAATCCTTAAGAATATCTCTGTTTAGAAATTTACTCATGAATATTTATTAATTAAAGATTGTAAATGTTTATTCTTTAAACCACTCCTCAAATTTAAAGACGTTTGAGTGAAATAATGGTGACTTTGCAAAAATTTAATTTGTATTTGATCCCAATCGGCTTCAATTAGACTCATATTTTTATGTTTTAATTCTTTGAATAAAAGTGATGCAATGTCAGGAAAATCAGATCTTCCCAAATAATCCAAATCTGCGTCGGCAATAATTTGCTCCAATAAATTAGTTGGTTGTTGAGGTATTTTAGTAGCCCTGATCATTTCACAAATAGCGTTAATTTGTGATTTATTAAAACCCAGACCAAATAAATTATTCTGAGCTATTTGGCATGAAATTTCCTCATGACCCACTGATTTTTCAAGAAAACCAGTATCGTGAAATAGGGCAGCAATCTGTAATAATTCCATATCTGCTTCACTTACTCCTTCGGAAAGAGCAATTAGGCGGCAAGTTTTAAATACATCCAGCGTATGTGAAATAGAATGATAATATAATTTTGGGTCAAGATTTACTAATAAATCTGAAACTACCAGATCTAATGCGGCCAAAACCCTGGGCGTACAATTACATTTTAAGAGGGAAAAAATCTGGACCTCTTTTTCTTTTCCCTTGACCATAATAGCCTGTAGTTTTTCAAAATCAAAAATGCCATACTTTTCCACTTCCAGGACAACGGCTTCAGAAACTAAAATTTGACCAGCATTTGCGTTAGAACATAAGCGGGAGGCTAAATTTACGGCATCACCAATAACGGTGTAATTCATCTGCTCTTTTGAACCAATATTACCTGCTATGGTTTTACCTCTATTGATACCTATGCCAATTTCAATGGGACTCATGCCCATTTCTTTTCTGGCGGCATTGAAATCAATGAGTAATTTCTGCATTTCAATGGCTGTAAGAAGGGCACGTTTGGTATCATCGTGACCATGAATAGGCGCACCATAAATTACCATTAATTCGTCACCAATAATTTTATCTAAGGTGCCATTGTGTTTAAAAACTACATCAATCATCAAATCAAAATATGCATTCAAGGTTTTTACCACATCGATAGGAAGCATATTTTCGCTCATTCTTGTAAAACCACGAATATCGCTGAATAAGGTAGTTACGGTTAATTCCTGCCCTCCAAGATTCAATAAATCCTCATTTTCTAAAATTTTATCAACAATCTGTTTAGATACATATTTTTTGAAAGTACTTTTAAGTTTATCGAGATAAGAAATATCCTCCAGGGCAATCACAGAGCCAATCTGAATTCCCTGATCATCCAAAAGGGGTGAAATGGCAAGATTTACATTCGCGGTTACTTTACCAGATTTTATTAAAAAATTCTTTTCTGAATAAACCCTATTTTCCAAATCAACTTTTTCTAAAAGTTCGATTAATTCCGGATCTTTCTCGAAAATAATCTGATAGTGATTTCCTATACAATCATTTGCAGATAGATGAAGGATTTTAACAGCCGTATTACTGATATAATCAATTTCGCCAAACAAGTTAGTGGTAACCACTCCCGTTTGGATGGATTCCATAATATGATCATTAAAACGTTTTGCCTCTAGGAGTGAGTCAAGTAAGAAAGTATTATTATAAGCAACGCTTGCCTGGATAGAGATAGCTGAAAGCATGGCCGCATCCACATCAGAAAAATCTGAAATGCCAATTCTTTGCTCTTTATCAAAAATTAGGATTACACCGAGCATTTTTTCTTTTCCATTGACAGCTGCCGCCAGTGAAAAAGATTTATTTAACTTATCAAGAAGATTTTTTTCATTATGAAGGCAAGTATTATTTCGTTCAGCCAGAGAATGTAAAAATCCCCTTTTTTTATTAAAAATAATTTTTGACAAGATTTTTTCGTCTAAATTGAAAGAAGCTTTAGGAACAAATAAATCTGAGTTTTTCTCTTCAATTAAAATAAATCCTGAAGAAGCATCTAAAATTCCACAGGTACGAATTAATATGTCATGCAACAAATCATCTAGATTGTCATGTATGAAAAGGGTATTGGTAATTTCCAGTAAGGTCTCTAATTCGAGTTGTTTTAATGCTGAATTATTCATTTTAGTAAATTATAAAAGAGAAATTGTCAATTATAAAATATCAAATGTTGATTACCTGGGAAAATTGATAAACAAGCGATTGTAAAATGATTAAATAAATTTCAGGATTAAACTTTTTGATTATGAGGGTAATTTTTTTAATCCCATTCAAATATATCGAATTATTTTATTACTTGTAATTTTAAAGAAGTTAAAACTTTTTCGGAATTTTAAAAATCGGAGAAGTGGTATTTAATATACAGATTTTGGTTAACCCCAATGTTTGTAGGAACCTTTTAGTTATTCCTTGGGCAGTCTATTGAACAAAAACAAAAATTAGATTCATTGAAAGACATAAATGGCATTCCAAGAGAACGGTTTGGCCTGGCTGAACACATAATTTTTTCAACTCGGTACGATACAATTCCAGTAGCGTACTTTTGCCCGACCTACGTAAGCCTGTAACCACTTTTATGAGGTCTATGTTTTTGTAAGCCAGCAGTTTTTTTATGTATTGTTTTCTAAAGATCAAATTTGCCATAGAACAAATATAACCCATAAATCATTAAAACTTGCATTTTTTACAAGTTTTAACGATTTATGATTGATGAACAAAATGTAGAAACAGAAGTACAAATGTTTTTTCGACCCTTTTTCCATTTCAATGCCACATTACATTGCTTTTATTTTGCTACATTACATCTGATCCTTTTTTCCGGTTAAATTAAATGCTTTCAAACATGATTAAAAATGTATACTTTTTTGGATTATTCCTTCTGATTGGATTTTCCAGCTTTGGATGTATGTCTGATATGTCCGGGTCTGAACCCAATGTTGATCTAAATGATGACGATAAAGCAAAGATGATTCAACAATTAATGGAAGAGGAAATTAAGGATTTTCCTGAACTTCCAGGTTCATTGTTAACCATACGGGCAGGAAATTTTCTTTGGTCAGGAGCAGCAGGTAAATTCGGGGAGGGAAATAGAAAATTAGTACCAACAGATGTTTTTCGATCGGCCAGTATCACAAAAACATTTACAGCGGCTGCAATTCTCTTGTTAATGGAACAAGGAAAGTTCACGCTTGATACGCCAATTGATAAGGTGCTGAAACCTGCCACAGTCCAAATTTTAAAAGATGGAGGTTATAAACCAAATATTATTCTGGTAAGACATCTTCTTGAACATACTGCGGGTATGTACGACTATACACAATCTGCTAAATTTAATAAAATCATATTTAATCAGCCAACGTATAGATGGACGCGTGAGGAACAATTAAAACTGGCAATGACCGAAGGAAAAGTCTTAGGTCCTCCAGGTTCATTGTATGAATATGGTGACACTCAATATATATTGCTTGGTGAAATTCTTGAACTGCAAACCAATATGGATCTTGCCAAAGCTTTGCGTACCGTTCTTCGTTTCGACGCACTGGGGCTCAAAGATTCCTGGATGGAAACACTGGAAAATGAGCCGTCAGGTGGATTTGCACGTTTGTCCCACCCGATGTATGGAAAGGTCGATACAAGAAACTGGGATCCTTCCTGGGATTTGTTCGGCGCAGGCGGTTTGGTGAGTTCAACGCAGGATCTGGTTAAATTTATGGATGCCTTATTTTCCGGTAAGATATTCAAAAATAAATCAACCCTTGATATTATGATCAACATTCCTCAAGTGTCTATTGGAGGATTTGGAGGTCTGGATGGTGGAATGGGAATTAATCGTACTACCATTGCTGGAAATGTTTGCTATGCTGGTTATGGCTTTTTTGGTACGGAAATGATTCGATGCCCCTCCATTGATGTGACTCTGGCACGTACGACTAATCAATCAGAAAATAGTTCAAAATATGATTCAGATGTTTTAAATGCCAAAATCCTTAAACTATTTATTAAATGATGATTGAATGAATTTCAATCAAGTTCTTCATCTTTGAGCATCTAATCTCTAACTGGAAAATGAATATATTTTTTTCCTTTAATTTCACTATTTTTAGGTCAGTGGATACATAAATTTCAGAAAATCACCTGCCTTAATTATTGGAAATGCGAAAAATCATCTTTTTTTCCCTGATGGCCCTGCTCATCTCTAATTGTGCACCTACACAGAAAAAGGGCTACCAACTTTCCTCAAAAGATCTCTCTGCTGTGGAAAAAAAATTGGATCATGCCGGGTTTATTCAGGATTTTGATGCTAAGGCATTGGTTCGCGGAGAAAGAATTTATAACGCAAATTGTATTAATTGCCATGGGAATGAAGAAAATGAAGGCTCAATTCCCTCCGCTTTGAAATTCTGGTCTGATCCTTTTAAAATGGGTAGCGATGCGTTTGCCATGTATCAGACGATCACCAAAGGGTACGGCAATATGCCCGCTCAGTTAATGCTTTCCCCTCAGGAAAAATATGATGTGATTCATTACATACAAAGTGAATTTGTTACAAAAAATAAAGCCGTTACCCTGCCGAAAGTGACGCCTGATTATCTGGCTTCCCTTCCCAAAGGTAAATCAAGAGGTCCTGTTTCAAAGCCCTACCAACCCTGGGCTGACATGGATTATGGAAATTTTCTGATGAATACTTATGAATTAGTGGATGAAAAAACAGGAATTCCCCGATTTCACTCTCCGGGACCATCTCCCTATAAAGATGAAGATTATTCGAAAAATAATTTTGCATACAAGGGTATTGCCGTGCGATTGGACCAAGGACCTGGTGGTGTTTCAAAAGGGAAGGCCTGGATGGTTTTTGATCATGACCTTTTGAGAGTGGCAGGTGCTTACACGGGGAAGGGATTTATAGATTGGGATGCCATTTTGCTCAATGATAAACATGAAACCTATCCTCGGACTATTGGGAAATTACAGGTGGAAACCTCGGTCAGTCCTGGTTGGGCTAATCCGGAAACAGGAAAATTTGATGACCCTCGTTTTGTAGCCAGAGATGGAAGAGCCTTCGGTCCTTTGCCAAAGGATTGGGCAAATTACAAAGGCCTATATCATTATGAAGATCAAGTAATTATATCTTATTCTGTTGGTAAATCAGATATTCTGGAGAAATTTGACTACGTTGATTCTTCCCATTTTTTAAGAACTTTACATATTTCTCCCTCCACATCTATCTTAAAAATGTATGTGGCAAACGTTCCGGCCAATGTTAGAATCATTGGGAAAGGAGCTAGTTTGGAAAAGGAAAATGGAAAGATGTACGTGAAAATTTCCCCTGAAAAGACCGTAAATATCTCCTTGCTCATTGGTAATGAATCCTCAGCATCCGATGCAATAAATATCAGGGAACCAGAATCTTTATTAAAATACACCACAGGGAAGGGTCAACCGCATTTTCCCGAAAAGTTGAAAACCTGGGTGGTTAAAGGAGAGGAAAATGGCGCTTTCGCAGTGGATGAATTGACGCCTCCATTTGAAAATCCCTGGAATTGTCGCATGAAATTGAGTGGCCTGGATTTTTATAATGATGCAAATCAAGCAGTGGCTTGTACTACCGACGGGGATGTCTGGCTTATCAAAGGTCTCCTTCACGCCGATGGGGAATTGACCTGGCAACGGATAGGTTCCGGATTGTTTCAACCTTTAGGGATTAAAATAGTAAAGGAAAACATTTATGTCACCTGTAGAGATCAATTAGTGCTACTTCGCGATCTCAACGGGGATATGGAAACGGATTTTTACGAGAGTTTTAATCACGATCATCAGGTTACAGATCATTTTCATGAATTTGCCATGGGCTTGCAAACGGATAAAGAAGGAAATTTTTATTACGCAAAAAGTGGCCGACATGCTCGCGAAGCCCTCATTCCTCAACATGGTACTTTGTTGAAGGTAAGTGCAGATGGCTCTAAAACAGATATTATTGCTACTGGATTCAGAGCGGCGAATGGTGTTTGTATTAATCCTGACGGCAGCTTTATCGTAACAGACCAGCAGGGGTACTGGAATCCTATGAATAGGATAAATTGGGTGAAAGGGCAAGGGAATTTTTATGGAAATATGTGGGGATTTAATCCTCCAAAGGATTCGTCGAGAGCGGCTATGGAGCAGCCTTTGGTGTGGTTGGATATGAATTATGACCGTTCCCCTTCGGAAATGGTTTGGATAGAAAGTGAGAAATGGGGTGCCTTA
The DNA here is from genome assembly GCA_014190515.1 of Bacteroidota bacterium. Classification (GTDB taxonomy): domain Bacteria; phylum Bacteroidota; class Bacteroidia; order Chitinophagales; family Saprospiraceae; genus BJGN01. The sequence continues at coordinate 14,565 of BJGN01000028.1, read as the reverse complement.
AATGGCGGTCTGTTGAGTTTATCTTATGGCTTTGGTAAAATTCAACTGGTTTTACACGAGTCTGTAAATGGTATGGAACAAGGAGCCGTCATTGATCTTCCAGGTATTAAACTCCTGACGGGTGTTATGCGGGGACGATTCAATAATCAGGATGGTCAACTTTATGTTTGTGGAATGTCTGCCTGGGGTACCAATCAAATGATGCGAGGGGGCGGTTTTTATAGAATTCGGTTTACCGGAAAAACGCTATCTGTACCTACTAAGATGAATGTCCATGAAAAACATATTTCTCTTGATTTTGACGTTGACTTAGATCCTGTTTCAGCTAGTGATTTATCAAATTTTGATGTTCATACCTGGCAACTTTTAAGAAGTAAAAAATATGGTTCGGATCGGTTAAATCAAAAAACATTAAAAATTACAAAGGTTCAGGTGGAAGGTAAAAGGTTGATTTTACATATTGAAAACCTGGAGCCAGTGGATGTCATTACCATCGATTACAAATTAAGAAATACGAAAGGGGAGATGTTGAATGGCTCTTTGCAGGGCACTATTCACGAACTTCGGCAATCATTGGGTTCCTAACTGGACAGGTCTGTTTTCTAATCTGGATTTTTCGGCAGCAATAGCTATTTCCATAGCTTTAAGTCCATCCATTCCGGTGACGGGCATAGGCACGTGATGAACCAAGGCATGAAAAAATGCTTTTAACTCCAGCAGGTATGAGCTTGTGTACCTATCCATAAAAAAATCTTGATTTCTGGAAAGATGAACACCTTGAGCATCCAGATACTGATTGGTTGTTTTTAATGGATTCTCTGTTTTTATCATTCCTTTGGTACCAAATACCTCTAATCGCTGATCATAACCATAGTTGGTAGCACGACAGTTCTCTATCATTGCCGTCACCCCATTTTCAAAGGTCAACCATACATAACCGGTATCTATGTCTCCAATGCGGCCAATTTCCGGATAATTTCTGCTGGATCCTTTCGCAAACACTTCCATCACCTCTGATCCGATAAGATGACGTGCCATGTCAAAATCATGGATGGTCATATCTAAAAATAAACCACCAGAAGATTGGAGATAATGTAAAGGAGGAGGAGCGGGGTCTCGGCTTATGATATGGACAGCGTTCAGGTCTCCTAATTTTCCTGAATTGATAAATTCTTTGACTTCATTAAAATGAGGGTCGAAACGCTGATTAAATGCCAACATAAACGGAACCTTATGTTGTTCGATGATGTCCAATGCCTCTTTTACTTTTTCCAGATGAAGGTCCAAAGGTTTTTCACAAAAAATAGCTTTTCCCTCTTTTGCCGCAGCAATGGCATAATCGGCGTGAAATGGCGTAGAAGAGGAAATGATTACGGCATCAATGTCTGGATTTTTAATAACAAGGTTTGCGTCATCGGTGATTATTGGCACGCCCCATTTTTCAGAATATTGCTGGCCTTCCTTACCCGGATTCATTACTGCAAGTACTTCTACACCTGATAATTGAGTACATAAGTTTTCAAGATGAATGCGCCCCATCCTGCCAATTCCAATAATGCCCGTTTTTATCATTTTCCTTTTTAACAATAATAATAAAAAGAATGGATAAATAAAAATGTGTTATTTTAAAGGTAAATTATTGCGGCTATGTTTATACGCTATACTTATTTATCAGGATTTACGCTCTGTATGTTGCTCCTCTATTGGGGATGCCGAAGTATTGAAAACAGGATGCCCGCTACGGTAGATTTTAATTATCATATCCGACCCATTTTAGTTCAAAAATGTTATTTATGTCATGGTCCTGATGCCAGTAGCCGTCAAGCAAATTTAAGATTAGATACCTATGAAGGTGCAACCGCCCTCCTGAAGTCGGGAAATAGAGCTATTGATCTGAAACATACAGAAAAAAGTATGGTGCTTTTCAGGATAAATCATACAGATCCTGATATGATTATGCCCACGCCTGATTCGAAATTGGTATTGACCGAAAAGGAAAAAGAATTATTAGAAAAGTGGATTCAACAGGGTGCGGCATGGAAACCTCATTGGGCATTTATTTCTCCCGAAAAACAAAATACACCCGATAAAAATAAAAATCCCATAGATTATTTCATAGACAGGGAGATGAAAAATCAGGGGCTTACTCCAGTGGAGGAAGCATCAAAAAATAGTCTCATTCGCAGGGTATCTTTCCTTCTTACAGGATTACCGCCGTCACCTTCGGAAGTACAATCCTTTTTAAATGATTCATCTTCAGATGCCTATCCTAAAATGGTAGATAAATACCTGAACTCGCCTCATTTTGGGGAACGATGGGCACGACATTGGATGGATCTGGTTCGTTTTGCTGAAACAAAAGGGCATGAGTTTGATTATGCCATTCCTGGCGCATGGAGATATCGCGATTACCTGATTCGCGCATTTAATGGAGATGTTCCTTATAATCAGCTCGTTAAAGAACATCTGGCAGGAGATCTTTTGCCACAACCAAGGATTAATAAGGTAGAAAAAATCAATGAATCGCAATTGGGAACCTTATTTTTCGCCTTTCCGGAAGGGACGCATAGCCCTGTTGATATCCGTAAGGACGAGGCAGACAGAATCGATAATCTGATAGATGTCACAGGAAAAACATTCCTGGGTTTAACGGTTTCCTGCGCAAAATGCCATGATCATAAATTTGACCCCATTTCCACTAAAGATTATTATGCCCTTTATGGTGTTATGGAAGGAACCAGGTTCTCTCCGGCTTCACCTCATATTTATGAAACCAAAAAGAGATTTGAGACCTTAAAGGGTGTGCAGGATTCGCTAAAGGATTTGGTTCTTTTGAACTGGATGGATCAATTTTCTAAAAATAAGGTGATGTCCAATACCGATTCTGTCCTTGGAAATTTCACAGGTTCAGATTTGAATCGTTGGAAATCTGATGGTCTTGCTTTCACCGATGAAACCACGCTGGGAGACCCCATTTTTAATAAAAAAGCAAACCTGGTCGGATTCGAATCGGGAAAGGCATCCAGTAAAAGATTGGCAAAGGGTGTTTTTGGTGCATTGAGGTCACCTGATTTCATTATCGATAAAAATAATATTGGTGTTTATGCTTCAGGAAGTAAAGGGACCATTCGTATTATTATTGACAATTTTCAATTGATAAGTTACCCTATTTACGGGGGCTTGACTAAACAAGTGGATAATGAAAAAATGGATAAATACTTATTTGATGTAAGCCAGTGGAAAGGACATAAAGCTTATGTAGAGATACTTCCGGGGATATATGATAATCATTTATTTAAAATGCCGAAAGATGCCTTTGTAGAGGTAAAATATGTTATTTCTTTTAATGACAAATGGTTTGAACCGCCGCTTATTTCAGCAAAATGGAACCCACAGAAATCTCTGGATAGCAAAAAAATAAAAGTGTATCTGGAAAAAAAGGAGAGATATCAATCTTACTTTCCCGATTCCACCGAATTCATTAGCAGTATTACCGATGGTTTTGGGAAAAATAGTCCCGTTTTTATACGTGGAAATCATAATGAGTTATCAAAAGAAAAGGTTCCCCGTTCCTTTTTGTCCGCTTTATCAACAGGTAAATTTAATTTGAATGTTTCTGGAAGTGGTCGATTAGCTTTGGCAGAGGCGATTACCAATAAGGATAATCCATTGACTTACCGGGTTTTTGTAAACAGGGTTTGGCATCATTTATTTGGAAAGGGAATCGTCGAAACCGTTGATAATTTCGGTTTGCAGGGGAAATTACCTACTCATCCGGAATTGCTTGATTATCTGGCTCTTACTTTTGTGAAAGAGGGATATTCTATGAAAAAATTGATACGACAAATAGTTCTTTCCGAGACATTCAAAAGAACCACGAAAGGGATGGAATCTTCGGTAAAAAAAGATCCGTTAAATCATTATTTATCCTTTTATCCCCTTCGAAGATTGGAAGCGGAGTCGCTGCGAGATGCCATCTTGTCGGTATCAGGTAATTTAGATTCGACCTTATTTGGCAAATCTGTTCCTGTACATATTACCTCGTTCATGAATGGTAGAGGAAAACCTGGTAGATCAGGACCTATGGACGGGGAGGGCAGGCGCAGTATATATGTGGAAATGAGAAGAAATTTCCTGGATCCATTTATGTCCGCTTTCGACAGGCCCATTCCTTTTACAACTTTTGGTAAACGAACGGTTACCAATGTTCCAGCACAGGCGCTTATTTTAATGAACGATCCTTTTATACATAATCAGGCCGCTGTTATGGTAAAAAAGATGAATGAAACGGGTATTTCAGGATTTACAGCACGAATTCAATGGATTTACCAACGGGCATTTTCCAGGAATCCAAGCGAAGAAGAAATAATAAGTGCGCGCTCGTTTTATGAATCTTTAAAAAAGAAACATCAGGGAAAGGATAAAAAACTGCTGGATGAAATGATTTGGAAAGATTTTATTCATACCCATTTTAATTTAAAAGAATTTATTTATCTCATTTGATATGTCCCATAGCCATCCACCTTTTTACAGGCCTGTTTCCAGAAGGGAAATGCTGCAAATTTGCAAATGCGGATTTGGTTCCATCGCTTTATCCAGCCTTTTCGGCTCCTATCTTTCTTCCTGCACAACCTCGGGAAATGATAAGAATGCCGCCGGTGGATATGGCGCTTTGCAGGCTATTCCCCCTCATTTTTTGCCAAAAGCAAAGCATATCATATTCCTTTACATGGATGGCGGTGTCTCTCAAGTCGATTCTTTTGACCCTAAACCAAGGTTGGATAAGGAAAATGGAGAGGATCCGTTTCGTAAATTTAAGGTAGATAATACGCAGTTCGGTGAGGTAGGTAAAATATTGAAAAGTCCCTGGAATTTTAAACAATATGGTCAATCTGGTATCCCTGTGAGTGACCTATTTCCCCATATTGCCACCTGTGTGGACGATCTGGCAGTGGTAAGGTCTATGGTTTCAAATTTCCCGGAACACACCAATGCCAATTATTTTCTTCATACCGGAAGTGGATTGCAAGGTAGGCCAAGTATGGGCGCCTGGATAAATTATGGGCTGGGAAGTGAAAATAGTAATCTGCCAGGTTATGTGGTCCTGGATGGTGGATTGATTCCGCCGGGTGGTCTGGATAATTTTAAAAATGGCTTTTTGCCTGCCACTTTTCAAGCCTCTTTGTTAAAAGCGGGAGCGCAGCCTATGGCTAATATTAATCCTTTGGATTCCATTTCAGGGCTTCAGGAAGAGAAATTATCTTTTCTAAATGAAAGGGATCAGCTATTAATGGCTGGTCAGGAGGCGGACGACATTGAAGCGGCTATTAAAAATTATGAGCTCGCCTATAAGATGCAATCATCGGTTCCTGAACTGACAGAATTTACATCGGAATCGGCGGCCACAAAAGAATTGTATGGCTTGAATTCTCCAGATCCAAATACCAGAAATTATGGGGCGCAATGTTTATTAGCCAGACGTTTGGTGGAAAGAGGGGTTCGTTTTATAGAGCTTACCTGTCCCTCCATTGGTGGACTCGATCGCTGGGATCAGCATGCTAATTTAAAAATGGGACATGAACTTAATGCCCATGCGGTGGATCAACCCATTGCAGGTCTTCTTAAAGATTTAAAAGTGAGAGGTTTACTGGACGAAACGCTGGTGGTTTGGACAGGGGAATTCGGTAGAACTCCTTTTGCGCAAGGAAATGATGGCAGAGATCACAATCCTTCCGCTTTTAGTATGTGGATGGCAGGCGGTGGGGTCAAAGGCGGAACTATTTTCGGTAAAACAGATGAATATGGCTATCGGGTGGTTGAAAATCCAGTAACTATCCATGACCTTCATGCTACAATGTTGTATCTGCTCGGAATGGATCATAAGCAATTAACCTTTGGTTTTGGTGGTAGGGACTTTAGGTTAACAGATGTGCATGGAAATATTGTAACTGATATATTAGCTTGATTCATTTTTTAAAATAGATTAGATGGCAGTGTTGGAATTACTTGGAAAATCTCACCTTTTATGGGTTCATCTTCCCATAGGGTTTATTTTTCTTGCCCTGGTTCTGACCCTGCTTAAATGGAAAAATCCGGAGGCACCCTATCTTATCCTGTTGCCTTTAATCTGGCGCTTAGCAACTTTAGCCGCTATTTTTTCAGTGTTATCAGGACTTTTACTAAGTGAAAATCAAGAGGGGGCAAATCTATTTTTCCATCAATATGCCGGTATATTCCTGACTATGGGTCTTATCACTTATTTGATATTTAATAAAAATTTCATCCTTATTTTTATTGGTATTTTATTTGTCATAACCATTCATCTGGGCGCTTCCCTCACTCACGGGGAAGATTATCTTTTTACAGAAAAATGGAAAGTTATTACCCAATTAAATGAGGTTGAATTATATGAGGATGCCATTGTTCCCATTTTTAAAGCAAAATGTTTCAGTTGTCATAAGCCGGGTAAAAGTAAAGGCGATTTAGATTTGACAAATTATGAAAAAATGGGAGATAAGGCGGAATTGGTGAGGAGGACTCATCTACCTAAAAGCCATAAGGAGTTTATGCCTTCGAACGGTAAAGCCCCGCTTTCTAAGGAACAGTTGGCTATTCTTTCCTATTGGGTAGAAATAGGTGCCCCGAAAACGAAACGATTGGCGCAGCTCCAGTTAGATGCAAAAAGGAAAGCTCTATTCGAATCCTTTTTTAAATTGAATGAAAATCCCTTGCTTTCTTTGAATGTTAAGTCTGCCAAATACGAACATTTAGCAAAAAATGGATTTCTAATTCAGCCGATTTATCAACAAAGTGCCTTGCTTGAAGTAAAATATACAGGAAAAGGGAAACCTGATCTAAAGCTTTTGCAAGAAGTAAAAAAACAGGTGGTTTGGCTAGATTTGTCTAATACCGGGTTACGCAATGAAGATTTAAAAATAGTGGGACAATTAGAAAATTTATTTAAATTGAACTTAAGTAAAAATGATATTTCTAATCAGGGAATTTTGGCTTTAGGGGGATTAAAAAATCTGACCGATATAAATCTTTATGAGACTCAGGTCAATGCTGCTGCCCTGAATCATTTACTAAAGCTACCAAAAATACAGAGGATTTATGTTTGGGAAACAAAGTTACCAACTAACTATTTAGATTCAATAGCCAAAATTAATCCGACTATTTCGTTGATTTATGAAAGATAACCCCATTCAATTGACTTAATAACTTTATCTTTATAAAAAATGATAGATGGAATTAAAGATTTACTATGTAAATAAAGGAGAAACAGTAGGACCTTTTAATTTAATTGAATTTCAACATCTTAATTTATCCGATGATACTTACGTTTGGTTTCAGGGAATGTCCCAATGGGAAATGTTGAAAAATGTAGCGGATTTAGCAGTTTCTAACATTTCAAATGTAGCTAATCCATTAAATAAGAAGTTATTAACAGAACTTCAGCGCAGGCTTAAAATAGGAAATCGAAGGGGTGTACATTTAAATGCTATTCCTCAAAAATCGAGGTATAAATTTGACTTGCACAGACTTTCTTATATTGATAAAAATTTGCCGGATAAATTTATTCAATCTTTACTTACGGAATTACCTTTAAAATTCAAGATTAGCTGGAAAAATAATGTGTCTGATTTAAATGAATTGTTTGAAGAGGACAAGAGTCAGCTGGCCAAAATATCCAAATCGCTAGAAATTTTAATAAATCAAACGGAAACTATTGAGTTGGAAAAAGGGATAAATACCTTTGGTTTTGGTTATCCCATATTAGTCCGAAGAGATAGAATGGATAAAAAATTAACCGTTGCTCCTGTTTTAATCTGGTCCCTAAAAATTAGAGAAACGAGAGAATTTAATACCTGGGAAATATATAGAAACGAAGATGATCCTATTTATTTAAATGAAGTATTGATTAATCATTTATTAAATGATGCGAATGTTACCATAGAACAAATTTCTAATGAAATACTGGATGACGGACTCATTTCAAAGGCAGAGTTAATTGATATTTGTTTAAACCTCGTCAAGGCCATTAACACTCAGGTTCCGGATCATTTATATGATACTTTTCAACAGGAGGTAAACTGCATTTCTCCTATCAAAGAGAAAGAATACTATGAAAAGTTAACGGAAAATTCAGCGGAGGGATTTATAGATTTTTGTGGCCTTTTTTCTATTTTCGAAGTGCAAAAACAAAATATAATTCATGACTATAATGGGTTATTAGCGTTGGATCATTTAAATTTACTGCCCGAAAGTCCAATTAATCACTCATTTCAGTCCATTTCAAGTATCGAAACTGACCCTTCCCAACAGCGCATTTTACATGCCCTTGAGGATGGTGGAAAAATATTGATTCAGGGTCCACCAGGAACTGGAAAAAGTCAAACCTTGACTGCTATTCTCATTAATGCCCTGGAGAATCATAAAAAGACAATCGTTGTTTGTGAGAAACGAACCGCTTTAGAAGTATTGGAAAATGCACTCCTGAACTATGGATTAGATCATCATTTTATTCTTATCAAGGATATTGTTAAAGATAGGAAAAGAGTAGTTGATTCTGTTAGGGGTAGATTGGATACTATTGATTTTAGAAAACAATCGTTTAATTTTTCTAAAGAGGCTTTGGATAAAGTGATTAATAAAGCTAATGGATTTATACATGACATTAATAAAAAACACAGGAAGCTGGGTGACAAGTATGTAGCTAATAAAAACTGGACAGACCTTGTTGGTGAGTTATTACTTGAACTTAACCATGTAAAACCTTATGTTCAACTCGACTATGATGTAAAAAATTTCCTTTTTACTACAGAGGAATTTGATGAAATAATTCAATTGATAGATAGGGCCATTTTACTTTATAAGGAATTTAAACCCTTTGAGGAATTGAAGGTCATTCATATTGAAAAATATAAAGTTGATAATCCATATCATTTAAATAATCAGATTAAAGAGGCTATAAATCTTTATAAAAGGAGTTTACAACAAATCAAGGAGTCTGAACGACAGTATAAAAACGATTTTATTGAGTTCAGAAATAATGAATATCAGGCAGAGTTAAAAATTTGTAGAAGTTACTTGGATCAATTATCTGCGGTGGTTGATAAATATAAAAATGAACCTCTTTTTTATGATGAGGTAAAGACAAAACGTTTTGGCTTCAGGTTAGGGGCTATTTTCTCGGGTAAAAAAAGACAGTTAATTAAAGATCAGGCCACTGTGAAGGATCTTTTCCAAAATTTATCCATCTTTTTAAGTCAGGCAAAAGATGTAGAAAACATTCTGTGGGGTGATACTATGCTTCATAATGTGTCGGCCATAAAGCCATTGGAGAAATATTTCCAGAAGCCCCCCTTCTTACCCAATGATTATATAGCATCAGAATATGCTGCTATCAATTTATTGTTTTATCAACAACCTGAGCATCAAAATGATCATTTAAGTCAATTAAAAAATCAGGTACAGATCCTTTACACTCTTTTTACCGAAGATCAATGGATTAATTTCCCTGTTCAAAATCATACTTATACAGATTTCATAAATGGTATCGAACAGGTTATCCAGGTAACAGAGGAATTTCTACATAAAGAAGAAGATCCATTTTTACATCAGTTTAATTGGTATCAATTTTATTTGAAACAACCTCTTAAATATAAGCAATTATTAGATGAACTGATGAATAGAGAGGATTGGAGAAAAACGTTTCTGGTTTTTTACTTTAATGCCTTATTGAATCAGGTAGCCAATGAGGACTTACCATCCAATGATTTCGATCTTAATGAATTATCGGTAACGCTGGATGGAATGGATACCGCCCAACTCAGCTATATCAAAGATTATTGGCATTCGAAAATGATTGAATTTTCCAATGTATTTGAGCGGAATAATCCAACGCTCTCCATAGAAAATTTGTATAATAAGAGAAGTAGTATAAGATACAAACGGTTAACGCTTAGGCAAATAGTACAATTTGACTTGGATCTTTTTACTAACTATTTTCCTATTATCCTCACAACGCCAGATGTTTGCAGTAATTTATTCAAAGGCAAGAATAATTATTTCGATGTGGTTATGTTTGATGAGGCCAGTCAATTGAGACTTGAAGATAATTTGCCAGCCATTTTAAAGGGAAAGCAAATTATCATTTCAGGAGACGAAAATCAAATGCCTCCGTCTAACTATTTTAGTAAGGTTTTTGATGGCGCTGTGGAAGATGAGGACGAATTGGAGGAAGAAGAGGACGTTATAAAACTCGATAAAGATAATATTTTACTTTCTTGCGAATCCTTACTCGATTTTGGAACAGAATTGAATTTTGAAAAATGTCATCTTGATTTTCATTATCGGTCAAAGCATCCATTTTTAATTGATTTTTCAAATTTTGCCTTTTATAATCAAAGATTGCAACCGCTGCCTAATCCTTTTGATTATAATCCTATTCAACTTTTTCAGGTAAATGGCCTGTACAAAGATTACGTTAATCAGGATGAGGCGGATATGATATTAGATATTTTAGAGAAGCACATTCAAAAATTTCCCAATGGAAAATACCCATCGGTGGGCATCGCAACGTTTAATATATCGCAAAGGAATCTTATAAAAAGTAAGATTATCGATAGAAGGAAGCTTGCGAAATATAATGATTTCAATGAAAAGATGCAAGCTTTGGAAGGGGAGGGGCTTTTTCTGAAAAACCTGGAGAATATTCAGGGAGACGAGCGGGATATTATCATATTATCCACCACTTTTGGTAAAACTAAGGAAGGAAAATTTTATAATCGTTTCGGGCCTATTAATTTAACGAAGGGCTTTAAACTGTTAAATGTTATCGTCACACGGGCGAAGTATAAGGTGTTTGTTTGTACTTCTGTTCCTGAAGAAATATATTTAAATTATAAGGAACATTTGGAAAAGGAAGCCGCTAATAACAGAGGGGCTGTATTTTTCGCTTATCTGGCTTATTGTAAAGCGGTTAGTGAAGAAAATAATGTAGAAAGAATGGCGGTTTTAAATGCGCTGAGTAAAAATAGTTCTGCGGAAAAGAATAATATGCTGCAAAATAAAAGCAGTGGTTTTGCATTTGGAAAAGTGGTCTATGATGTTTTGGTTCAGGCATTTGGAGAAGATAAAGTAGCAGCGCCTTTTCAATTTGCGGGTTTTAATATTGACATTTTATTTGATCCAAAAGTAAATGGTGCACCCAAACTGGCCATTGAATGTGATGGGTCTAAAAAACATGATCAAAGGGAAGCCTATTTACATGACCTTCACAGGAAGAAAATTTTGGAAAAAGGTGGCTTTGTATTTCTGAGAATATGGAGTGTTAATTGGTGGCGAAACCCGGAAAGAGAAAAAGCTAAACTCATTGCTTACATCAACGAAATAGCTCAGCAAAGATTACCAGAGGGTGATCAGTTATTTGAACATAGTTTTGTGAGGGCCAAAATTCCTAATGCCATGGTGGAAGTACCCGTTTTAACCAAAGTGGTCAAATTAAACAGTGTGGTTCGGGTAAAGTATATGGAACTGAGTAAAGTTATAACGGTTCAAATTGTTAATTATGTGGTTAAAAACGAATTGAAGGAAGGAGTTCAAAAAATCAGCATAGAATCACCCTTGGCTATTTCCCTTTTAGGAAACAGGGAGGGAGATTTGGTGAAAATTGGGAATCTCGACAATTTCGTTGAAATCATAAAGATTGATTAAAGGTGTTTAGCCTTTAAAAAATACTTTGTTGTTAGGTAATTATAAATCAAGTGCTAAAACCGCCATGGCGGCATTATGTCCGGGTATGCCGCTGACACCGCCACCCCGTTTTGCACCGGCACCGCAGATGAAAATTCTTGGATCATCGGTTTCAACACCCCAGCCTGGCTTTTCATTTTCCTCCCGGAAAGGAAAAGATAAATCCTTGTGGAAAATATTTCCCCGGGGTAAACCGATCTCCGCCTCAATATCCAGTGGAGATTTTACTTCAATACATTTTTTACCATCTGGCGTTTCAGCCAAAACAGATTCAATAGGATCTTTTAAATATTGATTCAAAGATTGAATGGCAGCATCCTTTGCTGCTTCCCTTTGCTGCTCATGGTTTCCATCAAATAAAAAAGCAGGGGTGTGAATGCCAAAAAGGGTCATAGTATGATATCCTTCCTGTTGTAGTGAAGGACTTAAAATGGTAGGGTCAGTTAAGGTATGACAATAAATTTCAAGAGGTAGGGTAGAGGGTAACTGGCCATTTTTAGCCTCTTGATAAGCTAGTTCCAATTGGGAAAAAGATTCATTTATATGTAGTGTACCGGCGAAAGCATCCTTCGGATTAATACCTGATTTAAATTCAGGAAGTCGTTTAACCAGCATGTTTATCTTCATTTGCGCGCCTTCCAGACTGGCTGGCGGATCAATTCCCCTCAATTTTGCCAAAACCTGTGGGGCTGCATTGGAAAGCAAATAGGCACTATGAATAATCTCCTCATTTTCCAGAGTGACAGTAACTTTGTCGTTATCACTTTCCACTTTTTTTACTCGAGCATGGCAACGTATTTCAACACCTGCTTCCAAAGCTACTCTATGAAGTTCAGTGACCAGAGCGCCCATACCGCCCTCGGGAACCTTCCACTCGCCGGTACCATTTCCAATCAAATGGTATAGAAAACAAATATTTGCTTGCATAGAAAAAGCAGAAACGAAGGTGCCAATCAGGGCATCAGTAAGAATGACACCCTTTACAAAGTCATTTTTAAATCGTTCCGAAATTACTTTCCCGATAGGTTCTTCCATTAAGTACTGCCAAGTAGGGTCAAGATTAATATGCTTTTTTAATTCCTGCCTCGTTGGAAGAGGTTCAAGAAAGGTAGGGGCTATTTTCTGTGCAAAAAGGGCTATTTCATCATAAAAAGTTTGCCATGCAGCCATATCGTCCTTACCATTGGAGAGCGATTCAAAGGAGGCAATGGTTTCTTCGTTCCAGGTTCTGGCAACCATCAGACCGGTTGGATCTCCATTTTCAGAAAGAGGCGTATAGCTCATCACCTCCCTTTGAAGGGTTTTGAACTTCAATCCCAGATCCTGAACTATTTTGTCAGGTAAAAGCGAAACCAGATAAGAATATCGGGATAAACGCGCGTCAAAATCAGGAAATGCACGAATACTGGTAGTTGCACCACCCAACGACTCATTTGCTTCCAACAATAAAACCGATTTTCCCGCTTTTGCCAGATACGTTGCGGCAACCAAACCGTTATGTCCACCGCCCACGATGTTAACATCATACATAGAATTGCTCATTCCCCTTTTTAGGGGTTGAATATAAGCATAGTTTCAGGTAAAAATATCTGGTGTCGCCATGATAAAATTACTAAAGCTATTTTAAGTATTTTTCTATTGGTGCTAAACACTGATTGGTTTACCGATTCGAAGTCGAAAAACAGTGGTATCCGGTCATAATTAATCTTTAAAGTTGTCAGGGTGGTTGGTGTGCTTGTTAAAGCCATCGGAAAAAGGCTGACAATCGCACCAAGTCCGAGATGTCCAGCCTCTGCAATTAAACGAATGAAGCATTTATTTGAAGAGCGAACACTCGTTATGCCTGCTATGCCTTATTGTGGGCAGCTGGCTATTTCGGCTTATTTTTCGGATCCTGCCGAGAATCAATGAGCGTCAGAATAATAATGCAATTTTTCTTCACCCGATAGAATACTCTCGTTTGATTTGTCAGTTGGAATCCTCTTAGGTTTTTCTCTTTTATTTCAAGGGTGCCCATTTCTGGAAACTGAATCAGTATTCGGGTGAAGTCTTGAGTCTTTGCGCGGAAAGTCTGCCTGGCTTTTGCTCCGAATTCCCTTTCAATGTATTCAAGAATCTCGCCTATTCTCCGTTGGGCTTTCTCCGTCCAGACGAGTTTCATTTAAGTTTCCGCCAAACATCTTTGTCATCAACCAAGTTGGAGTCATTCTCTGAATCCTCGTAAGCTTGTAGAACTTCCTGCTGTTGTTCGGTTGTTAGCGTTTTCCAAAGCTGTCCCTCGTTCGATTTTTCCCTGACTTCAAGGAAATCGTAGATTACCCTCAGTAGGCGTTCATCTTCGATTCGGTCGACGATTTTATGCAGATTTGTCTTTATTTCTGTCGTACTCATTGTTAGAAGTTAATTCATTTGGAGCCCAGGTTTAACAGCCTATTACCACAACAATTCGTTTTGTGCAACTCAACACACCCCTTATTTATGCAATATATCCTTTTATTGCGAGAATTCCAAACATGGCAATCCTTTAGTCGTGTAGAGTCTTGCGAATTTCAGAATGGCGCAGAACAGCCGTTATAAGCCTTTATTGAATGACGGAGATTATTTTATCTGATTGAACATCATTCCCAATATTCTTGAAAAATTAGGTTTTTAAAAGAATATGGCTTATTTTAATGGTAGTTTTTCTCAATACCTAAACTTGACCTATGAGTTCCAGAAAAAATGATATTTCAAGAAGAGAATTTATCCTGAAAGCGGCTTCTGCTGCTGTGGTTGCTCCGCTTTTAATCAGTCAGGCAAAAAATGTTT
>BJGN01000027.1 GCA_014190515.1 Bacteroidota bacterium | reverse complement strand
ATTCATATTTTATTCTTCCAGGCAACCTTGATATTCCTATCATATTTCAAGTAGATAGAATTAGAGATGGAGGAAGTTTTACAACAAGAAGAGTAAAAGCAATTCAACAAGGTCGAGAAATATTTTTAATGTCCGCCTCTTTCCAATCAGATGAAATTGGATTTGATCACCAAATAGCAATGCCAAAGGTGCAGGAACCTGAACAATTAGTAAGTTGGAAAGATTTAGCTAAGCATTTCGGAGAATTTTTACCTCAAAACATGTATGACTTCCTTAACCTTGACAGGCCTATTGAATTCAGACCGGTGGAATTATACAACCCCGCTGTACCTGAAAAGAGAGAGCCGTTTCGTCATATTTGGATGAAATCTATCGGCGAAATGCCTGAAAATTCAAAATTTCATCCTTTAGTTTTAGCCTACGCCTCTGATTATAACTTATTGACCTCAGCGCTACTACCCCACGGTAAAGAAGGAAGTATTCCTAAATTACAACTTGCCAGTTTAGACCATGCCATGTGGTTTCATAGACCCTTTAGGATGGATGATTGGTTACTTTATGCTATTGATAGTCCAAGTGCCTCAAATTCAAGAGGATTTACCAGAGGAAATATTTTTACCAGAGACGGAAAACTCATCGCCTCCGTAGCCCAGGAAGGCCTAATGAGACCAAGAAAACAACCTAAAGAAGACTAAATTACTCTTTTTTTATCTTGAAATTTCTGCTAATTGACCGTCGGTTATTAAAATAATATCACGGAGTAACATCTTTAATAAAATCCCCTTTTTACCTGCATTAATCCAAACGATTATGTTGGTATCTGTGGAAGATTGAATATAAACAGGGAATTTCTTTTTCATTGCTATAGGTGAGCATCCTCCTCTGATATAACCTATTTTAACCATCAACTCTTCCGTCGGAAGAAGATTTATTTGTTTAATTCCGGCAACTTTTTCTAACTTTTTAATAGATAATTGTTCATTTGCTGGCAATACTGCTACTATTATTTCTTTATCCAAACCTATACATATTAGTGTTTTATACAATAGGTGTTGTGGAATATTATTGTCTAAGGCAATTTGTTCGGCATCATAATTATCCTTGCATATTTTATAATTTACCATTTCGTAAGGGATTTTATTAACATCCAGTAACCTTACAGCATTTGTTTTCATAAAATAGTATTTTATTGATAAACAAGATGATAAATTAGAGTGTTAAAAACAAAAAAAACATGAACAAAGATTGGTCAAACCTAACGGAGGAAAACCAAATAGCTGAAATTATAGCTTTATCAAATTCCATTCCAGTATATATTTTTAAGCATTCAACTACTTGTGGCATAAGTGCTCAAGCGAAAGAAAATGTAGAAATTTCTTTTAAAAATACAGATAAACCCCTCTTATTCTACTATTTAGATCTTTTAAAATATCGGTCTGTTTCAAATGAGGTTGCTTCAAAGCTCAATATTCATCATCAATCCCCTCAACTTATATTAGTCCATAACGGTCAAGTTGCTTTTACCACCTCTCACCATAAAATAAAGGCAACCATACTTGAAGACAGTCTTTCTTTGTTAAAATAAAAGCAAACTATTGTCTAAATAAATTATCTCCTTTTTTGAACCTAAACAAAAAGATGAGAAAGGAAACAAAACCTAGTGTAAAAAATAGAGAAGAAATATTGTATCCCCAGATACCATCGTAATCTTTCCTTGCTAAATATAATAGACTAAAAGTCAAAATTATCAGCGCAAACTGTTGACCCAAAAGGTAAAGTAGTTTGGCACTCCTCCAAATATCAGGTGTTTTTAGACTACTGTTACCCGTTTGAAATTGTTCCACTGTATCTCTGATCAGTTTAGGAAGGCTTATTATATTTCTACCAAATAGACCAGCCTCTTTAAACCCCTCTTTAAACCATTGAGATTGAGTACTTTCATTTATATACTTTTTAACTATTGGCGAAAGATATTTTAGTGGATTCTCATCAGGACGAAGGACAAAAGAAACACCTAATAATAAGGAAAATGTCCTCCCCAACAAAATATAATCTTTTGGAATTCTAAAGGATGCAGACAAGTCTTTTATGCTGGTATTCAGCATGATATGACTTACTGGATTATTCCAGAATTCCGGATTCATTGCTCCCTCCGGATTAAATAACTGGTCGATATCATTTTCCAAAAACTGATTAAATGCCCTGGCTAAGTCTATGGCCAGTGATTCGGCCGCAGGAGAATCATTGATGAATCCCAGGGTAATAAGTTGTTTAGTTAACTTTTTTACATCTAAGGTAGAAAAAGCAATAATTAAACCTGGAATTTCCTTTTTGAATAATGGAGATAAAGTACTAACTGCTCCGAAATCGAGTAAACAAATATTACCCATTTTATCAACCAGAATATTACCTGGATGAGGATCCGCATGATAAAAACCATAGTCAAATATCATTCGGCAGAATCCATTCCACAGTCTATCGACAATAATTTTAGGATCAATATTGTTTAAAGAGAGATATTCTTTGTTTGTAATTTTTTGTCCATCCATCCAACTCATAACCAAAACTTTTCTGCCTGACAAGGATGAAAAAACGGTTGGAAAAGACCATGAATTTTCATCAGTTAATGAAGAAGAAATAGAAATAAGCGAGTTAGCTTCCTTCTCGAAATCAATTTCCTGTAATATGAGTAATTCTATCTGTTTGTAGGCATAATCTAATCCATCCAAAGCAAAAAACCTACCTATCCAATAAGTTAATCTTCTAATTATGGTCAAATCAATTTCCGCCATTCTTTCAATATGTTCATGTTGAATTTTTAAGACTACGGGAGTTCTATCCTTTAACCAAGCCTTATGAACCTGACCAATTGAGGCAACTGCTAAGGGAGTTTCCTCAATTTTCATAAAAATATCTGAAAGTGGAACAACGTAATGAGACAATAGAGATGACTGTATTTGTAAAAAATCTTTTGGTGTTGCTGCATCCTGTAAGCCTTCTAATTGCTTTTTGAAGGTTTCTGGTAAGAAAAAACCAGCAATAGAGAGAAATTGACCTGCTTTTATGAATAAACCTTCCAAGTCAGTAAATAAATGCTTTAGTTCTTTTCCTTTTTGTGAAAGCAACTTATTCAATTTTCTCTGATAAAATACTCTACCAAAAAATAATGAAATAAATTTTAATTGATAGTAAGAAAAAAGAAATCTAAGGGTATAACAAATGACCTTTCTGACCCTGTATGTTTTATTAAACTTTGTCTTCAAATGCATTTTCATCACGACTTTTTACCCACATATAAAACATTATGTAGTAGAATTGTTGTTCATTAGTTAAAAGAGTTGATATGTTAGACTGGTTAAATCATTTTTATGAACATAAATTTTCTGAGTACGCAGAATTTTTAGGTATCCTTTTTGGCACGTTTGTAGTGGGATATACTTTCAGTAAAGTTTTCCGTCGATTTATATTAAAATCGACGGTCATAATGCAGAATGATCCAACTAATTACCAATTTTTAAGACATTTTCTAGCTGCGGTAATATACATTGTAGGTATATCATTAGCTATTTATTCTGTGCCAAGTATGCGAACCATTGCCAACTCCATGCTTGCGGGTGCCGGAATTTTGGCTGTTGCTGTTGGTTTTGCCTCTCAACAGACCCTAAGTAACATAATAAGTGGTATATTCATCGTCATTTTTAAGCCGTTTAGAGTAAACGACAGGCTTAAAATAAGAGATACCCTTAACGGTATTGTTGAAGATATTACCCTGAGACACACTGTAATTAGAGATTTTGAAAATAGACGCATCATTGTACCTAATACCTTGATGGGAAATGAAATCATAATAAACTCTGATTTTGAGGATGACAGAATTTGTAATTGGCTGGAAATACAACTCGAACATGGAACAGATATCAATCATGCAAAAGATATTTTGGAGTATGCAGCCGTTACCCATCCCTTATCTTTGGATAATCGCACAGATGAGGAAATGAACGAAGGTTTGCCTACAGTAAAAGTCAGAATTGTACAAATTAATCCGGTGGGTATCTCCATTAGAGCTTGGATCTGGACAGCAAATAGTGCGAAAGGGTTTGAATTAAAATGCGACCTTTATGAGATTATTTATAAAAAATTCAAAGAAGAAGGAATTTCGTTTTCTAAATTAAATCAATCTTTGAACTCTTTAAAAGAGAATGTCTAAAAAAACAAATTTTTAATATAATGAAATATCATGGATGCATTTATTGAATCTTTGAAAGGAATTAATCCCATTCTATTAGCTTTAATAGCTACTATGTTCACTTGGGGAATCACTGCTTTTGGAGCATCTTTTGTTTTTTTCTTCAAAAAAATGAATCAAAAAGTACTTGATGCCATGTTAGGCTTTGCTGCAGGAGTAATGATTGCTGCCAGTTATTGGTCACTATTGGCACCAGCCATTGAAATGACGGAAAAAGCGGCAAAAGTACCTTCATGGCTTCCCGCATTGATCGGATTTTTGGGTGGAGGAATATTTCTCTGGATTGTTGACCGTTATCTACCCCATCTTCATCCAGGTTTTGAGATTAATCAGGCAGAAGGCGTTCCCTCCTCGTGGAAAAGAAGTATTTTACTTGTATCGGCAATAACTATCCACAATATACCTGAGGGACTTGCTATTGGTGTTGCTTTTGGTGCTGCTGCCCATGGTTTAGATACTGCAAGTATTGGAGCTGCTGTAGCTTTAACCATAGGCATAGGTTTACAAAATCTACCAGAAGGAACTGCCGTTTCTGTTCCGCTGAGAAGAGAAGGAATGAGTAGGCGAAAGGCATTTTTTTATGGCCAGTTATCTGGTGCAGTAGAACCTCTTGCTGGGGTTCTAGGTGCAACCGCTGTTTTGCTTATTGAGCCTTTACTCCCATACGCATTGTCCTTCGCAGCTGGAGCTATGATTTATGTGGTCGTTGAGGAACTAATTCCTGAATCTCATCTAGCGGGAAACACTGATCTCGCTACCATGGCAACCATTGTAGGATTCGCCATTATGATGACTTTAGATGTTTCTTTAGGTTAAAAAAATACCACCAAATTCCTAAGTAAATGGTGGCATGCTTCAGATTAGTTGCTATTAAAAACTTGTAGGTGTTTTTAGAATTATCGAAAATACAAGTCAAAACGTAAAAAATTCATTTATTTCGCCCAACACAATTAAAATGAAGCCAATAAGATAAAAATAGGGTACCAATGCAATTTATCTTAATAATGAGTAATAAACGATGAATATTCATTGTTTTTAAAAACCAATCCTTTATTTTATTGGCTTTATTTTATCTTTAACTAAGCAAAAGGGTAATTACAATGTCAACATTTTCTTTATTCAAGTTCGATAATTTTCTATATCCCAAAAACAGGATACTCGCGCATCTTATTTTTTGGCTTATATATCTTGGTTACTTCACTATCGCCTTTGCAAGTTTTAGAGATAACTATACGCAAAGTTTCATTGAAGTATTGGTAACCTTACCAGTAAGAATGTTTGCTACCTATTTAACACTGTATTGGTTAATTTCTGGATTTCTCGATAAAGAAAAATATTTGGCATTCACTTTAATTTTTATACTTACGGCTATTGGTTTTGGCTATTTAGACCGCCTATTACTCCATTTATTTTACGTACCTATTTATGTACCAAATTATGATTATACCACATTTCCTCTAACCAGCTTTACTAAGGCGTTACAAAGAACCACTAATGTTTATACTATCGTATTTGCCGCAGCCGCTATTAAATTAATTAAAAAAAACTATCAGAATGAAAAAATAGCGAGAGAACTTTCCAGAGAAAAACTAGATGCGGAACTTAAATTTTTAAAATCACAAATTCACCCTCATTTTCTTTTCAATACCCTTAATTCCCTGTATGCTCTAACTCTCCAAAAGTCAGACCAATCGTCCGAAGTTGTTTTAAAGCTATCACATTTCCTGGACTATATGTTATACGATTGCAATGTGAGTCAAATTTCTTTGGAAAAAGAAATTGAACAAATGCAAAATTTAATTACATTGGAAAAATTGAGATACGGCGACAGATTAGATGTTGATTTTAATATTAGTGGTCCTGTTAAAGAGTTTAAAATTCCTCCTTTACTAATGTTACCTTTCTTGGAAAACGCTTTTAAGCATGGTGTAAGTCAACATACTGAAAACTCATTTATTTATGTAGATCTCAAAATAAAAGAGCATAATTTAACCTTTAGAGTAGAAAATAGTAGTACCTATTCAGAAAGTGACCTGGAAGCAGATTATACCAAAGGCATTGGATTGAAAAATGTAAAACGAAGGTTAGATTTAATTTACGGTGATGATGGGTATAATCTTGAGGTATTTAAAGAAGTAGATTCCTTTACTATTGTTTTAAAAATTTCACTCCTAACAAATAATGAATAAAATAAAATGTCTTCTCGTCGATGACGAACCTTTAGCATTAGATGTATTAGAATCTTATATTAAAAGAGTAGACGGGTTGGAGCTTACTGCCCGTTGTGATAATGCAATGAAAGCATTTGAAGTCCTGAGAAATCAAAATGTTGACTTAATATTTCTCGACATTCAAATGCCAAAATTAAATGGCATTGATTTTTTAAAAACATTACAAAACCCACCAAAAGTTATTTTCACTACTGCCTACAGAGACTACGCTATTGAAGCTTTTGATCTGGATGCGGTGGATTACCTATTAAAACCAATACCTTTTGGAAGATTTCTAAAAGCGCTGAGTAAGGCTTTCGGACAAATACAGAGTGCTAATCAAAACACTGTAAGCAGTGAAGAATACGAACCTTACATCACTACAGATACTCTTATTGTAAAATCAGATAAAAAAATGATTAAAATAAACCTTAAGGAGATTATATATATAGAAAGCCTTAAGGACTATGTTATCATTCACTTGCCGAACAAAAGAGTAGTTACTAAACAAAAAATAAGTTTTTTAGAGCAGAAACTTATGGAAAACAATTTCATAAGAATTCACCGTTCCTTTTTAGTTTCTGCTTCAAAAATCGAATCATTTACTCCAAGCCACATCGACATTAACGGTCAACAATTACCTATTGGTAGAAGCTACAAAAGTGAAGTTGGAAAAATGCTAGGTTACTAGCATTTATTTTACTGAAGATCCTGGACTATAGTTAATTTGTCACGAAGTTTTTTTTTCTTTTCTGGCTTGTCTTCACCATCTGCAAACTTCCTGGCAAAGTCTCCACCATCTTGTTTGGCTCTGGCTTGCTCAAGAACGAGTGGCCTGCCGCGAAATCTGGTCTTTGCAATTTTCTTTTGAATCTGAATAAAAGTATCCATAGGTAATTCAAGCGTCGAGGTAACATTCCCTGTAACAATACGCCCAACTTTACTTTTATGAATACCCCCTGCCTCACAGATAATTCTTAGAAGCCCCCCTTTGTCCAGATTGTCTTTTGAACCAAGATTCAATACGAAACTAGACATCGGCACACTACTATTTCTACCTTCTGATGATGGTGAATTACCGTAAGAAGATGAAGATTGTTTTCTATCTCTGTCACCTCTGTTTCTGTCACCTCTATCTCTATCTCTTGAGACAGGATTTAAGTCTGGTGCATTTCTATAATACTCTAGAAATCTATTGAACTCTAGAGAAGCAAATCTTTTGATCAAATCTTCCCTTGACATATCTTTTAAGAAGTGTAAAACGTCAGGTAAGAAAGTATCTAGTTCATCGTCATTTAACTCAACCTCTTTTACCCTTCTTAAAAGCTCAAGAAGTTGTTGTTGACAAACTTCCTGACCACTGGGAACAGGGAAAGGACGGAAATGTATTTTAGATAAACTTTCAATATTTCTAATTTTGTAAGCGTCTCTATTGGTTACTAGAGCAATAGAAACCCCTTTCTCCCCTGCTCTACCCGTTCTACCACTTCTATGAGTATAAAATGGAAGTTCATCAGGAATATTCATGTGAATTACGTGCGTAAGTCCGCTGACATCCAAACCTCTTGCAGCAACGTCTGTTGCTACGAGGATACGAAGTGCCCGATTCCTGAATTTATCCATTATTTTTTCACGCTGCTTCTGATCCATGTCACCGTGAAGCGCACCAGAGGTGTAACCGTCTTTCATCAAGTTATCGGCAACGTCCTGTGTATCCATCCTCGTACGACAAAAAATAAGGGCATAAATGGATGGATTAAAATCCAGTAAACGTTTCAACGCGGCATACTTATCTTTTTCCTGAACGATACAGTAGCGATGTTCTATGTTAACGTTACCCGAATTTTTCTCCCCTGCTGAAATTTCAACAGGTTTAACCATGTAATTTCTTGCTAAATTTCTAACAGAATTTGGCATGGTTGCTGAAAATAGCCATGTATTTCTCGACGAACTACAAGCAGAAATAATGGCATCAAGATCTTCTTGAAAACCCATATTTAACATCTCATCAGCCTCATCAAGGACTAAAATCTTAATATCATCTAGTTTGATAGCTCTTCTGTCCAATAGATCTACTAATCTACCTGGTGTGGCTACAACGATATGTGCATTTCTTTTTAAGGCTCTAACTTGTTCCTGGATGCTTGCACCTCCATAAACAGCCACTATATTTAGGTGCGGTTCTTCGCCGAGAAAGCGATTTAAATCACCGGTTATTTGTAAACAAAGCTCTCTGGTTGGAGCTAATATAAGCCCTTGAACACAAAATTGACCCGCATCAACTAAATCAATTAATGGTAGTCCAAAAGCGGCTGTTTTTCCCGTACCGGTTTGAGCCAAAGCGACTAAATCTTCTTTTCCGGAAAGCAGAAAAGGAATAACTTTTTCCTGGATTAAGGTTGGTTGTTTGTAACCAAGTCCTTCAATAGAGACAAGTAATTGTGGTGAAAGACCCAGGTCTGAAAATGAACTCATGTATTATTTTTAATTAAGCCGCAAAGGTACGTCTTATTTCATTAAAATACGCTTTTATTTATCAGTAACCTTTTTTAAAGATAAAGCGTTAATGCAAAATCGAAGACGCGTTGGTTTTGGACCATCAGGAAAAACATGACCAAGGTGCGAATCACAAGTTCCACAACATACTTCAATCCGCTGATGGCCAAAACTATTATCCATAATATAAACTACAGCATTGTCTTCCACAGGTTTAGTAAAAGATGGCCAACCGGTGCCACTTTCAAATTTCTCCTCAGCATCAAACAAGGTGGTTCCACAACAGACACATTCATATTTTCCAGCTTCAAATGAACTACACATTTGATTTGAAAATGGCCTTTCTGTGCCTTTCTTTCTGGTAATCTGGTACACCTCAGGAGATAAAATTTCTTTCCATTCGGCGTCTGACTTAACTACCTTAATGTCTTTCTTTTCTCTTATCTTATTAGCCTCTAATATTACAGTTTCCCAGTTCATTGTTATTTTTTTATTGCCATAACAAACCAGATAAAACAAAGGTTTATCCAAACTGCTTTAACTTGAGTCCTGATTTTCAAAGGTAGATGCCTTATTAGCATTATCATTTCCAAGTTAATTTACTCAAATAGTTCTAAGGAAATGTAAAAAGTCTTACCTTAAATTTATATTTTGATCATCAAATTTCAATTTTATGCGTTTTTATACTTTTTTATATTGTTTTCTAATCTTTCCTTTGATTGGGTGTACACTACATGCTCAGTCTATTCCTCCGATTCATTTTCAACATCTTGAATATAGAATGATAGGTCCATTTAGAGCGGGAAGGACCGTTGGTGCAGTAGGAATACCCACGAAGCCAAATGTCTTTTTTATAGGTGTAAATAATGGAGGTGTTTGGAAAACAGATGATTATGGTAGAACCTGGCTTCCTATTTTTGATAAAATGCCGACGGGATCTATTGGTGATATTGCCGTTTCTCCAACCAATCCTGAAATTATTTATGTTGGCACAGGTGAGGGTCTTCACCGCCCTGATTTAAGCGTTGGAGATGGAATTTATAAATCAGAAGACGGAGGTTCCACCTGGAACCATTTGGGCTTGAAAGACATACAGCAAGTAGGAAGAATTATTGTTCACCCCACTAATCCAAAGGAAGTATTTGTAGCTGGATTAGGTCATCCTTACGGGGCCAATGCTGAAAGGGGCGTGTTTAGATCTCAGGACGGTGGAAAAACATGGAAAAAGGTCTTATTCATTAATGAAAATACAGGGGCCATTCAAGTTGAATATAATCCATCTAATCCAAACATACTTTTTGCCAGCTTATGGGAGCATAGAGAAGGTCCCTGGGAAAATGGAAATTTTTCAGGTACCCACAGTGGTCTTTTCAAGTCTGTTGATGGTGGTGAAACATGGAAACCTATCTTACAAGGATTACCCGGAGCTACCGATGGACTTGGTAGAATTGGCATTTGTTTTGCCCCCAGTAATACGAATCAAATGTATGCTACCGTGGATGCAAAAAATAACGGAGGAATTTACCAAAGTAAAGATGCCGGTGAAAATTGGAGTTTAGTTAGCCGGGATCCAAGAACTTGGGGACGAGGTAGCGATTTTGCGGAAATAAAAGTGCACCCTAATCATCCTGAAATTTTGTTCATAGCCAATGTAGCTGCTTATAAATCAACCGATGGAGGTAAAAACTGGTTTTCTATCAAAGGCGCGCCTGGGGGAGATGATTATCATCGCATTTGGATAAATCCACTGCAACCTGATATCATGATTTTCGCAGCTGATCAAGGAGCTGTAATTACTGTTAATGGTGGAAAAACATGGAGTTCCTGGTATAATCAACCCACCGCTCAACTTTATCATGTTACTACTGATAATCAGTTTCCTTACCATGTATATGGTGGTCAACAGGAAAGTGGTGCTATAGGCGTTGCCAGTCGGGGAAATGGAGGACAAACTTCTTTCCGTGATTGGTATGGCGTAGGTGCCGATGAATATGCTTATGTTGCTCCCGATCCTCTAAATCCTGACATAATCTATGGAGGCAGGGTGCTGAAATTTAATAAAAAAACGGGGCAAACACAATATGTAGGTCCCGAGAATCTTAGATCAGGCAAACACAGGGTTCTTAGGACTATGCCCTTACTTTTTCATCCCGCTAATCCGAAAATGTTGCTTTTTGCTACCAATAAGCTTTGGAAAACACTGGATGGTGGTTACCATTGGGAAATAATAAGTCCTGATTTATCCAGAAATAAACCAGATGTTCCTGATAACATAGGTGTTTTTAAAACACCAGAACTAACTGAAATGAACCAAAGAGGGGTCATTTACTCCGTTGGACCTTCTCCTCTTGATCCAGATATTATCTGGGCGGGAACTGATGATGGCCTGATCCATATCACCAAAGATGGTGGAAAATCATGGCAAAATATTACTCCCCCTACCCTACGCTCCTGGGATAAAATTTCTCAAATTGATGCCAGTCATTTTGATAAAAATACTGCCTATATTTCAGTAAATGCCTTCAGATTAGATGACCTTACCCCATATATTTACAAAACAAAGGATGGTGGAAAAACCTGGACTTTAATAACTAATGGTATTTCAAAACATCCCGTTAATGCGGTAAGAGAGGATCCAAAACAACCAGGATTATTATTTGCCGGTACTGAAAACGAAGTTTATTTTTCTGCTGATGACGGCGATAACTGGCAATCCCTCAGGTTAAATATGCCTGCTACTTCTATTCGTGATCTGGTGATCCATGAAAATGACCTGGTCATTGGCACGCATGGCAGATCCATTTGGATTTTAGATGATATGGCACCCCTTAGAGAAATAAAAAAAGCAATCAATAATGACTTTTTATACAAACCTAGTCAGGCCTTTAGAGTACGTTGGAATATGTTTTCCGATACCCCATTGCCACCAGAAGAACCAACAGGAAAAAATCCACCAGATGGCGCCATTATAGATTATAATCTGGGGGAAAATGCAAGACTGGTTACCATTGAGATTTCTAATTCTCAGGGCAACCTGATAAGGAAATTTTCCTCTGCTGATGTTACCGAAAAACTAGATACCAATACTTTGGGGTATCCAACCTATTGGTTTAGACCAACCCAGAAATTACAAACAGCTAAAGGATCTCACCGATTTGTATGGGATGTAAGGTATGCACCACCCAAGGGAACTGAAAGAAGTTATGCCATTGCTGCAGTATATAAAAACACCCCGGCAGGACCAGACGGCCCCTTCGTTCATCCTGGTTCTTACAAGGTCAAATTAAATATAGATGGTTTTGTGATGGAAAAAACGCTCGATGTTAAAATGGATCCTCGTGTGAGTATAAGTGAAGAAGATTTGAACCTGCAATCTAAATACGCATTGATATGTTACCAAGCCTACCATAAACTTCAAGACATCAGAGAATCCTTAGATGAAAAAATTAAATCCTCCAATCTTTCCGTTGAAACCATTACAGCATTAAAAAGAAAGAGAGGCTCAGGCTTACCTGGGGGCGGTGACATATTATATGGAAGTATTTATGAAACTTCAAATGAAAAAGAAACGGTGGTAGGCTTACAAGAAAAATTTCTATTTATGCTTCATGTTTTACAAACTGCTGATGCGAGACCAACACCGCAATCTATTTTAGCCATTGAAAAATTGGAAGCCACATTGCAATATTTGGCCTCCAATTAATTTTTCAAACAATGATCAAATATTGTGAGGAACCTTCAGCGACCACCTGAAGGTTTCTTTTATTTAAATGAAAAAGGCAATCCGAAGATTGCCTCTTAATGGGTCGGAGTGACTGGATTTGAACCAGCGACCACTAGCACCCCATGCTAGTACGCTACCGGGCTGCGCTACACTCCGTTCTCGTGGGTAATACTGGATTCGAACCAGTGACCTCTGCTCTGTCAAAGCAGCGCTCTAAACCAACTGAGCTAATCACCCCTTTCATTTTACAAAACTAATTACTTTATTCAAAAAAAGAAACTCAGCCATAGATTTTTTCAATTTCTTCCCGTTTTTACCATTGTTTGGAGATAGCAAAATTTACACTATTTTCAGACATATTTCATTAATCCCTATCTATTTCATTGTCACTTAAAACAAAATAAAAATTTCAACTTATTATATGTCAATAAATTATTAGTAAACTTAAAGTAGCATTTATAACATGAATCCAAAGTCACGTAAATAAGGGTTACAGCAATCTAGTGAATGTAATACATTTAAATCATTATATTTGAATGGTAAATGAAGAACACACATGAAAGGAAATAACAAATTTTTCCTTAAAATTATTCATTGTTACAATTTCTACTTTTGGCTAAAAAGTTAATCCATGAAAAATTTATATTTACTAACCCTTTTTATTTCACTCCCTGTGTATTCATTTACCCAGGATTTCAACCAAAATAAGGTTGAAAAAATTAAAGCGGGACTAAACCTGGAACGTTGGTCAGGTACCCATGAAAAATGGGGAGCTCAATATATTTTAATTTTAAAAGCAAAATATCCAAAGTATAGATTAGACCTTGCTTTTGCTAAAGATACTTTGATAAAAACCAGTTCTTTTGCTAAACAATCAAATGCTTTAGCTGCCATAAACGGTGGTTTTTTTGATATGAAAGTGGGTGGTTCTGTTTCGTTTTTAGTTTCTGACGGAAAGGTCATTCATGAAAATAAGCCTAATGTTTTATCTATAGACAATGAAATAGGAGCCAACGCACTGGTAATTTATGAAAATGGAAAAAGTGAATTATTACCCACAGAGGGTCCAACTCGTATTCCAATGCTAAAAAATGTGGAAGATGCATTAGTGACAGGTCCATTACTTTTGAAAAATAGTCAGATAAATTTCCTTCAAAAAAGACCTTTCAATGATTTAAAGCACCCACGAAGTGCCATTTGTATAAGAAAAAAAGAAATATGGCTAGTTGCCGTCGATGGCAGACATAAAGAAGCTACTGGGTTAAATCTAAATGAACTTTCTCAGTTCCTATTATCTTGCGGTTGTCAACAGGCTATTAATTTAGATGGAGGTGGATCAACCACACTTTTTTTGAACACAAATAAGTTTAATGGTATTGTAAATCATCCTTCTGATAACAAAAAATTTGATCCGGAAGGTGAACGGCCGGTCGCTAATATCCTTTTCATAAGAAAGAATAATTAGTTTTCTATATCTAAGAAAATTCAACCAAATGGAATTAAATGTTTTTTCACTATATGATTTAGGCACCCTAATAAAAAGAGTTCTTTCCCTAAATTTTCAGGATAAAATTTGGGTTAAAGCAGAAATTTCAGGTTGCAAAGTAGTGCGGGGAATTGCTTATTTAGAATTGGTTGAGAAAGAAGAAGGTCAGTCAGACAAAATAATCGCCCAACAAAGTGCTGTTATCTGGCAAGGAACTTTACAGAAATTAAATGGAAAACTTTCAGAACCAATAACAGGTTTTCTTGAAATTGGTCGGGAAATTCTGGTTTTAGTCCAGATAGATTTTAATGTGAGATATGGTTTAAAACTTGTTATCGATGATATCGATCCTGCCTATACTCTTGGTAAATTATTTCAACAACGACAAGAACTTGAAAAACTAATTTTTACTGAAAAGTTACATGAACCAAATAAATTAATCCCTCTTCCTCTGGTTATTCAAAGAATTGCCGTTCTTAGTAATGAACAAGCAGCTGGTTATCAAGATTTTGTTCATCAACTTACTGAAAACTCAATGAATTATGCTTTTTCATTGACTTTATTCCCTATTTCCCTTCAAGGGAATCTTGTGGAAGAAACCGTTCTCATTCAGCTTGCGGAAATATTAGAAGCTGATACTGCCTTCGATGCAGTTCTTATCCTCAGAGGAGGTGGATCAAAACTTGATTTAGCTGGATTCGATAGTATAAAAATTTGTCGTGCCATTTCCTCTTTCCCCATAAAAATTATAACTGGTATTGGTCATGAAGTGGACGAAACGCTCTCTGATATAGTTGCCGGTATTTCATTAAAAACACCTACTGCCGTGGCTGAATATCTACTTTACCACAACCAAAACTTTGAAACCTCCATTCAAAAAATGGTGCTAATTATAAATGATAAAACCAGATATAAGGTGCAACAATCAAAACTAAAGTTATTGCGATGTCAACACGAACTTTCTTTAAGACCTATGAGAGTTATTGATAGAACAAATACTAAACTCCAAAATATTCAGCAATATTTACCCAATTTAATCATTAACAGACTAAAAAAAGAAGAGGTTAAATTATCCTTTTTTCAGCGATTAATTGAGCTTGCCAACATCTCCAATACGCTTAAAAGGGGATTTTCTATCACACAGTTATTACCAGGCAATAAACCATTAAATGACGGCGTAAAACCAAATATGGAAGTTGAAACCATTTGGGAAAAAGGTAGTTTCAGAAGTATCATTATTGATAAATAACCATAAACAAATAAAATGGAAAATGATAACATTAGTTATGAGAAGGCTTATTCGGAACTTGAAGCAATAATAAATCAATTGGAATCAGACGCTTTGTCCATTGAGTTACTAGCAGAAAAAGTTTCCAGAGCAGCGTATTTATTAGAAATATGTACCCAAAAAATGCGCTCTATAGAATCAGATATTCAGCAAATAATTGGTTCGGCATAATTCAAAATTATATGCAGGTCATAACGGTACTTAGCTTAGGTTCTAATATAGGGGATAGGTTAAATTATTTAAATTTATCTAAAACAGCTATTTACAACCTCATTGGGCCCATACAATTTTCTTCAAACATTTATGAGACTGAACCATGGGGCATTGATAATCAGGATAGTTATCTGAATCAGGTTATTTCTGTGCTAACAATTCTAACTCCGAATGAATTACTTGAAAATATTCATCAGATTGAAAAGGACTTTGGACGAATTCGAGAGATTCATTATGGTCCGAGGACCATTGATATTGATATACTATATTACGGTAAGAGAATTATAAATAATGAAAATTTAATAATTCCTCATCCTCACATTCAAAAAAGGCGATTTATTTTAGTTCCTTTGTCTGAAATTTTACCACAAATGCATCATCCTTTATTAAAAAAAACGAACCAAAAATTATTGGATGATGTAAAAGATGATGGCAAAGTAACAAAGTGGCAACCTTAACTAACTATGAAGACTGAATCCTTAGCTTATCCGTATATAGTTATTGAAGGCAATATAGGTGTAGGAAAAACAACATTTTGCCGCAAGCTCCAAAAAAAGTATGATGCACGTTTAATTTTAGAACAGTTTTCTGATAACCCTTTTCTTCCCTATTTTTATGAAAATCCTGAGAGGCACGCCTTTTCTGTAGAGCTTTTTTTTATGACAGAAAGACATAGGCAGTTGCAAGAGGAACTCATTCAGGGCGATCTTTTCAATCAACAGATTATTTCTGACTATATCTTCATTAAAACCCTATTATTTGCAAAGAATAATTTGAACGAGGAAGAATATCGTCTATTCAACCGATTATTTTATGTGTTAAATGCTCATTTCAAAAAACCAGATTTAGTTGTTTATCTTCATCGACCTATATCATCCCTAATGACACAAATAAAAAAAAGAGGGCGACCTTATGAGATGGAAATGAGCACAATGTATTTAGAAAATATTCAAAAAGCCTATTTTGATTTTTTTAAAATGGACCCGGAGTACCCTATTTTAGTTGTAGGTATTGGTGATTTAGATTTTGAAAAAAATATTGATGCCTTCGAACTACTGAATAACCTGTTATTACAAAAATATGAAACTAAAGTGCATTATATAGACCTTGAAATTACTCCATAAAGAATACTTGTGTTAAGGGAATACTCAATGGCGAGGCGTCCTCATTAGTAACCATAATATCTTTCATATACGCCCACCACTTCTTCATAAGTGGTGATTCTGGTAAACTTGTCAAGGTGGAGGCATTCTCGACCGTCATTTTTGCAAATAGAACATGACTTTCTTCGTCAAGAAAAATACTATAGTCACTGATACCATAATCCTTTAATAGGCTTTTTAATTCCGGCCAAATGAAATCGTGCCTTTTTTTATATTCCTCGGCTTGACCTATGCATAACATCATTTTAAATGCTAAAACTTCCATAACTATTGAATTTATGAATATCTGACTAACGCTTTTAGCACCCTGGTAGAAAGTTCACCTTCACAAGCGTCTAAATAATCCTGGTAGGAAACAGGAATTAATCGAAGATCAATATTTTCACCAGTACCATTCGCTTTTTCAACTTGTACCCACCAACGACCACTTCGATTACTCTTCCAAAAAGTTAGTAATCCGTGATGTTCTTTAACTTCAACTAAGTATTCTACCATACCGTCAAAATTTATAGGAAAATCACCTTTTTTATTGTTGAACCCATCTAACAGATACCAAATTATTTGTGCCAAAGCCTGTGCATCTACCTGATTAATTGTATTTTTAAGATCAAAACCTGATATACAAAATCCTTTTAAAGTATCACTTAGACCAGCATACCTTGAAAGCTGACAAATTTCTTCAAGGAAAAAACCACTTGGACTTTTTGGAATTTGGCTTGGAAAATCAGGGTATTTGAGTGCTGACATTTCAAGAATACAAATATCAGCATGTCTTATAGACGGCTCTAATTCTTGTAAATTTTGCTTAGCTTGCCCTAATCTTTGTAACGAAATTCCTTTTTCCTCACTATATAAAAAGCCGCTTGAAGGCACTAAATGTGATTGGATGCCAATTATATGTCCTCTTTCGGAGTTTTCATCAATACTTGACAAAAAAGCATCTAAATATGGAAACTCTGAAGCTGATTGAAATGGAAAACACCTAAAACGGTCATCCATTGCTGTTAGATGCAAATTGGGTTGAACATTATGCAATGCCTGAATAAATGATTTATTTAGAGAACTATCATCGGTAACCAAAATAGGTAAAACGCCGGAATGAAAAATTTCTTCAAAAAGTGGTAGTATAACAGACTCATTAGATTTTCTTAATACACCCAAATCTAAAAAATCAAAGTCGTCCTGAAAGCACTTAAAAGAATACAATGCGTCTCTCATCTCTGTCATTCCTGGGGCATCACAAGTTATTAAAGCCACAGGGAAACCGTGCCAGGCAGGTAATTCAAATCCAGCAGTATAAAAAGAGGTCTTTGATCCTAATTGCCAGGAAGAGGAGTAATTAGCCCAAAGTTTGTCCAGTGGTAAAGGTTTTAACCAATTTTCAAGCATAAATAAATGTAATTCTTAACCAATATAATTAAATTTCTACTAATGTTTCTAATTTCATTCCCCTGGAACCTTTTATAAGAAGTAATGATGTAGAAAATGGTAAAGAATCAAAATAATTTTTTGCCTCTGTAGCTGTATTAAAATGCACCCATTTTTTTTCCAATGCGACCTGTTCAAAATTTTTACCAATCAAGATAACCTGGCTTAATAAAGAATTATCAGCAAAATCAGCAATTTTTTTATGTTCATAAGGAGCTTCCTCTCCCAATTCAAACATATCTCCCAAAATAGCTATTTTATTTAAATGAGGAATGGAGAATAAATTATTTAATGCGGCTTCCATACTTGAAGGATTGGCATTGTAGGCATCCAAAATGATTTTACCTCCCTTGTAATTAATATATTGCGAACGATTTTGAGAAGGCACATAGTTTTCTAAAGCCATTTTAATTTTATCACCAGGTACTTTAAAATATTTCCCAACGGCGATAGCCGACATTATGTTCCCCAAATTATAATTACCTGTCAAATGAGTTTGTGCTGATATATAGTCACCATTTTCTGATAGAAAAGCTACCCTTAGAAATTCTTGAGTGGGTAAATTTTTAATTTCATATAAAGCATTATTTGGATCTGGCTGATCTGAAAGAGTATAAATTATCTTCTTTTTATTATCCAAAGACAAAGAAACTAGAGTCTCATCCATTTGATTAAGAAAAATACAACCATCCTTCAGATATTTAAAAAGTTCAGATTTACCCATTTTAACCCCTTCTACCCCCCCAAACCCTTCCAGGTGAGCCTTGCCTATATTGGTAATCAAACCATGTGTAGGTTCTGCAATATGACACAGGTCATTTATTTCCCCCTGATGATTTGCTCCCATTTCTATGACTGCAATTTCTGTATTTAAAGGCATATCCAATAAAGTTAGAGGAACCCCAATATGGTTGTTTAAATTACCTTTGGTAAAGTGCGTGGGATAATGGATATTTAGAACAGCGGCAATGAGTTCCTTAGTGGTCGTTTTCCCATTACTACCCGTTATGGCAATAATG
Organism: Bacteroidota bacterium; assembly: GCA_014190515.1. GTDB lineage: Bacteria > Bacteroidota > Bacteroidia > Chitinophagales > Saprospiraceae > BJGN01. Next base: position 9,754 of record BJGN01000027.1, on the reverse strand, counting down.
GGAATAGAAAAATGTTTTCTATGAAAGTTTGCAAGGCGCTGCAAAGTATCTAAAACATCCAAAACTTTAAATAAAGCCGGATGGTCAGGTAAGCGCTGATCATCTGCAACAGCCAGGACAGCTCCTTTTTGTAATGATTGTAGAGCGTATTGATTCCCGTTAAAATTTTCTCCCTTTAATGCAAAAAAGATGTCCCCTTTTTTAACATTCCTCGAATCAGTAGAAATTCCGCCACCTGAAAGGAATAACTGATAAAGTGATTGTAAATCCATAATCGTCAAATAAAGAAGGGATATAGTAAACTACATCCCTTCTTTTTTACATTTAAATACAAAATTATCTTTTTACTGGTCTTTTACTTTTAACCTGGAAAGTATTTCCGTCGGGGGTATTATTGCCCGTTGCACCGCCCAATCTGTTCATCGCACATCTAAAACCAATAGCACGACTCGTTTGATCTTCGTCCATAAAGCGCCTTGTGCCTGGAGAAAGCCAGTAAGCTCTATCCGCCCATGAACCACCTTTATAAACTCTTGATTTATTACTTATTAAAGTATGAACGTCAGTATCATAAGTAACTTCAGAGTATTCATCCCCATCCCTGTAATTGGTAGCATCATTTGTTCTGACATTGGTCCTGTTTGCCAGTTCTTCTTTGGTGTAGAATTCATAGCGCAATCTTCCCATACTATCCTTCTCAACAGGACGACCATCTTCATCCTTTACCATTTTAGTAAATTTACTTCCTCTGAAAGGATTTAAATCATGATTTTCCTCATCTCTTAAAGCACTGCTCGTCATAGGACGATAAACATCCATAACCCATTCGTTTACATTACCAGACATATTATAAAGACCGAAATCATTTGGCAAATAAGCTCTGACAGGCCCAGGTCCCGCAGCATTATCATTTAGTTTACCTGCAATACCCATATAATCACCAGATCCTTTTTTAAAGTTTGCCAAAATAGCTCCTTGATACTTATCTCTTTTTTGGTATCTCACGGTATTACCACTCCAAGAATAAGTTCTGCCTGCAGATATATTTTCATCCCCTGGAACAAGGTTACCTTTTAAGGCGTATGCAGCATATTCCCATTCAGCCTCTGTAGGAAGTCTGTAACCAGGTAATAAAATACCATCTTCAATTCTTACTGGTCTTGACTCACCCGTTGCTAAATCCTTTACATTTTTACGAACATTTCCTTCGTATTGCCCTACGAGATAAGCCCCCGTATTGAAATTATCCTGATCTTTTTGTTCTAAATTAGGATTAAGAACACCCTGACGGATAAGCCTGGTTTCATTAACACGGTCAGTTCTCCATTTACAAAATTCAGTTGCCTGCATATGAGATACACCAACAACAGGATAATCATCATAAGAGGGATAGCGGAAATACTGTTCAGCCATGGGCTCATTGTAAGACAATTCGTCTAACCAAACCAACGTATCAGGCAAGGCATCGACTAAGACCTCTGGATAAGTTCCACCAAATGTTCTGCCTAACCATTCTGTATAAAAACGATATTCCCTGTTAGAAACTTCTGTCTCATCCATATAAAAAGACGTAACGGTAACTCTTCTTGGAACAGCATTCCATTCGTACATTACATCTTCCTGGCTTAGGCCCATCGTAAAGGTACCACCTTCTATCAATACCAGATTGGGACCTGTGTCTTGACCTTTGTAATCAACTTTTTCGTAACCACCCCATTTTGGATCATTATATGACCAACCGGTAGTTTCTGACACTGTTTTTGAAGATTTACTACAAGATGGTGTCATGAGGACGCCTGAAGTACAGGCTAAAATTAACAGAAATGAACGATTCATTATATTCAATGTATTCATGGTTTTCAACTTAACGGAAAGAAACACTCATTTATTTTAAAAAAAAATAATATTCAAAAAATAAATTATGCAAAAGTAACAAACCTTTTTCGGAATTAGTTATTAAAACGAAAGCAATTCATCGTTTTTTGTGCTGATTTTTTTGAAATATAATTTTGAGCTTCTGAAAATCTTAATGAAAGAGTAATTTCATGACTCCCCAGGGTTCGTTGTAAACCTTTACCATCAATAGGAATTTCTGCTGTATATAATAATTTATAAATACCTTTTTTAAATCCAAATCCAACGATACTTTCAATTGGCTGAATACCACCAAAACGAGCCCAAACTCCAGTTATGAGTTGTCCAAGATGATAAGAACTCCCTATTTGAATAATTTTACTTTGATTATTTGACAAATAAAGTAGCATCGGAGACAAATAAACCGGACCTTTTCCAATACCCCTGCCTGAAAAAGGAAAATCGAAGCCCGACTGCAAACCGAAAGTCATAGGTCGCCCCGTTTCAAGAATACTGGTATTAAAAAAAGTTTGATTAAACCTATTCAAATGCTTCAAACTTATACCCACATACCCATTATCTCTAAATATTAGAATACCTGTTCCAAGGTCTAATTCCATCCTACTTAACACTGAGGGAGAATTTTCTGTCACTGAAAGCGATGTATTTAAACCTTTAAATGGATCAATCTGGTCCTCAAAATATAATTTACTCCAATTTAATTGCACCTGATTGGCCCCAGCTTCTAATCCAAATCTTATAAACCATTCTTTATTCACACGTAATTGATATGCATACACTGCGGCTATTTGATGCGTTCTCAATACTCCATTACCAGCATCATCAGTCAAAAGTCTGAGTCCAAATCCACTATTAAATACAGGGGAATAATTTTCAAAAGAAATTTGAGCCGTTTTATATGGCAACGGCCAATTTACCCAATTTGTTCTAAATTGAGTATTAATTCGGACACCTTCATTAACACCTGAAAAAGCAGGATTTACCGTTAATGGATTAGAAAAATATTGCGTAAACAAAGGATCCTGAGCAATTAGCGAAGTGGATGCTAAACTGAAACTTAAGGATAGCCAAAACCAACGATAAAAAAATTGTGATCGCATAAATCCTTTTATTTGCATAATTAACGAAAAATAACCTAAAAACAGATAATTTGCTTCGCTATTTGAAAATAAAATAATAAGTTTTTAAAAAAGTTTTAAGGCAGCTAAATACATTTTGGTCATATCTTTGTGATGTAGATGGATAAAACAATGATGAAACGAATCGTTTTTTTTTTAATAACTCTTTCAGTCTTGCAAATAAAGGCTCAGTCTGTAACTATCCCTTTTAATCCGGAATGGTTACAAAGTAAAAATATTACTGTTGACGGAGCCAATATAGAATTATTGAATTTTAAAGGTGCTTTATATGACGACTCTCATCCAGGTCTGCCTGTTTTTTTAATGGTAATCCCCACAGATAAAAATGATGGACGAATAAGTATACAAGAAATTATTTCAGAACCCATTTCCTGGAATTATTGGCAAGAAAAGGAAGAGGAAAAATTCAACGAAATACAGTTATCAGCTTCCATTGAAAAAGAAGGAAATAATTATTTTTCCAAGATAATTCTTATACCTCTATTTAAAAAATCTGGTCAATGGCATAAAATAACAAGTGCCAAGATAGTATTTTTACCATTTAATAAGGTAGAAACAAACCTTAGAAATACAAATTTCAAGCAAGAAAGTGTACTGAAATCTGGAAATATCTTTCAATTATCGATACCGCAAAAAGGTGTTTATCAAATTAAAACCGATTTTATTCGGTCTCAACTTAAACTTGACCCGGCAACCATTGATCCAAGACAAATTAAACTCTATGCGGGACAACCCGGAATGCTTCCTTTTGCGGTAAACATTCCCAATATTGATGATTTAGAGGAAATCCCAATCAAAATTTTTGGTGAGGAAGATGGCAAATGGGATGCAAACGATTATCTTGTATTTTATGCAGAAGGTGCAAATTCCTGGATTGAAGATGCTGAAAAACAATCCTTTACTTTTCAAAATAACTTTTATTCAAACACTCAGTTTCTGTATTTGATTGTGAGACCACAAAATGGAAAAAGAATTATAAATCAAAAAAAAGTAAATGATCCTCCCGAATTTTCAAAAGAATCAGATCAGTATAATGTTTTAGAAGAAGAGAAAACCAATCTATTGGAAGCATGGGAATCTGCTGAAGGATCAGGAAATGAATGGTATGGCGACTTATTTAAAAATGTAAGGGAATACAAGTATAATAATGTTTTTACTTTTCCAGGAATAATTCCAACCTTTCCAACGAAGGTAAATGCCGCAATGGTGGTACGTTCTTTAGAATCTTCAAGTTTTAACCTTACCATAAATGATAAAACCTTACGAAGCAACATGGCTCAACCTGTAAGCAGGCTTGATGGTGAATTTGCTAATATTGAAGACTATGTTCGTCTGGCAGAACTAAATGGAGTAATTAATGTAAGTGATGAAAGAATTAATTTGACCATTAACTATCCGTTCCCAAATGGACCTTCCGACGGGAGCCAGGGCTGGCTCGATTTTGTTGAAATTAACACCCGTTGCACTAATCGATGGAATAATACCCCACTTTATCTTAGTGACTGGAATTCGCTTAAAGAAAATATTTCCGGATTTAGTTTAGAAAATACAACATCGGATTTTCAAATCTGGGATATTTCCAAAGCTTTTGACATTTCTGCTGTAGAAGGAAATATAAGCAATGCCACTTTGAAATTTTCCTATATATCAGGTGGGAAGTTAAAGAAATTTGTTGTATTTAAACCAGACAACACTTTACCCATACCCGTTTTTATTTCCAAAATCGCCAATCAAAATATTCATGCCTCAACTTCAGTTGACATGTTAATTATTTGTCCTTCAGCCTTTGAAAAAGCAGCCACGCGACTAGCTGAACATCGAATAAAGCATAGTAATTTAAAGGTTTCCGTACATACTGTTGAGGCTATTTATAATGAATTCAGTAGCGGGAAACCCGATCCATCAGCAATTCGTAACTTTGCAAGAATGATTTACCAAAGGGGAAATCAATTACAATATATATTACTCATGGGCGATGGGTCTTATGATCATAAAAACATAAATAAATTAGGTAATAATTTTATTCCCACTTTTCAAAGAGATGCTTACAACCCATTATATGCGTTCCCTTCCGATGACTATTTTGGTATTTTAGAAACAAATGATAATGCAGATCCTTTGACAGGTCGACTCCTTGTGAGTGTTGGAAGGCTACCCATTAGTTCTTTACAAGAGGCTGAATTGATTGTAGATAAAATAATCAGATACGATAAACAACCCGAAGCTTTTGATCAATGGAGAAATAGAATGGTTTTTGTTGCCGATGATGAAGACGGCAATTTACATCTTGCCGATGCAAATGAAATAGCAGATAAAATTCAGCGACAACAACCATCCCTGAATATGGAAAAAATATTTTTGGATGCCTACACACAAGTTTCTACTTCCGGAGGAAACCGATTTCCAGAGGTAACCGAAAGTATCAATCAATCAATTTTCCGTGGTGCATTAACGGTAACCTATTTAGGACATGGAAGCCCTAAAGGTTGGACTCAGGAAAGAGTATTATCTATTCCTGATATATTAAACTGGCAAAACAGATTTAAAATGCCTCTTTTTATAACGGCAACGTGTTCATTTACGGCTTATGATGACCCAGCATTTGTCTCAGCCGGAGAGGAAGCGTTTTTAAATCCAAATGGAGGTGCTATAGGTTTACTAACAACCACCAGAGCCGTATTTGCTAACCAAAATGCAGAATTGACAGACCAAACACTTCAATCTTTATTTAAAAGAAGAAACGGTGGTATTTCAACCATTGGTGCAGCCTTAAAAGAAGCAAAAAATAATTTAAGTGGTTCATTTATCACTATTAACTCGAGAAAATATACCCTCATTGGGGATCCTTCACAAAAATTAGCCATTCCCCTAAGAAAAGTCAATACAACCAGCATAAACAGTCAGACCATAAATGCTGATTATAAACCTGATACCTTGGGAGCGTTATCAAGGGTCCAAATAACTGGAGAAATTGTAGATGACAGAGAAAATATTATTGAAGATTTTAATGGGTTTATTAAACCAAGTGTTTTCGATAAAGCAACTTTAACCAAAACTTTAGCTCAGGATAATGGTAGTTATGAAGTAGAATACCTGACGCAAAAAAATATCATTTTTTCAGGAAATGCCTCTGTAACTAAAGGTAAGTTCAGTTTTTCGTTCATTGTGCCTAAAGACATTAATTATCAAGTTGGTAATGGAAAAATAAGCTACTATTCTTTATCAGAAAATAAAATGGAAGATGCTGCCGGTTATTTTAACAGGTTTTATATTGGGGGCAATTCCACTAGCACCATTACAGATAATAAAGGCCCGGAAATTGATCTATTTTTAAATAGCACTTCTTTTGTGGACGGAGGACTTACACACCCTGATCCTGTCCTCATTGTGCATCTAATGGACGAAAATGGTATTAATGTAGTTGGAAATAGTATTGGACACGATGTTGAAGCCATTTTAGATGATAATAGCAAAGAAATTTACGTTTTAAATGATTTTTACACAGGGGTATTGGATGCTCCAAATCAAGGGGAAGTGCGTTTTCCATTTAAAAAACTGAGTGAAGGTTCTCATAAACTCTCTGTAAAAGCATGGGATGTTGCCAATAATGCCACCGAAGAAACCTTACAATTTATAGTAAGTAATTCAGCAAGTATCGCTTTAAAAAATGTGCTAAATTACCCTAATCCATTTACGGATAAAACCTGTTTTCAATTTAATCATAGCCTGGGGAATATTCCTCTTGATGTAAAAGTTGATATTTATAGCATCACTGGACAGAGAGTAAAATCCATTGAAGCATTATGGACAGGTTCTGAAACTTTACAAGCTGGAGATTGTATTTCATGGGATGGAAACGACGAATTTGGAGACCCATTGGCCCGTGGCATTTATTTATATCGTATCTCTGTTTCAACAGGTAACAACACAAGCCAACCCATTTTGGGAGAAAGTAAATTCGAAAAATTGGTTATTCTAAAATAAAAAGTTTTTTATTTCGTCATATAATTGTGAGTTTGGCAAACATTTTGATGTTAATCCAAACAAATAATAAAAATATATTATATTTGCTTTAATAAGCTAAAACTGATTCTCAAACATGAAGCATTTTTTCCAACTAGGAGGTGTCATCCTCGGTCTCACACTGTTTAGCGTTCAACTCGTTAATGCACAGTGTTATCAAGGCGAGGATGGCAGATATTATAATCTTGACGGTACGCCATGTACAAACACAGTAGTGTCTGCCGTTCCATTTTTAAGAATTATTTCTGATGCACGTTCCGGAGCAATGGGCGATGCCGGCATTGCTGTATCTGCAGATCCAAATGCCATGCATTTTAACGCGTCAAAGTTAGTGTTTTCAGATCAGTCTTTAGGATTAGCTGCGACATACACCCCGTGGTTGCGCTCAATAGGTTTAAATGATGTTTATCTTGCTTACCTGACTGGTTTCAAGAAAATAAATGATTTACAAACTGTTGGATTTGGATTAAGATATTTTTCATTGGGAAGTATTCAATTTACAGATCCTAATGGTACACCATTGAATACGGGAAGACCCAATGAATTTGAATTATCGGGCGCTTACGCCAGAAAATTAAGTGAAAAACTTTCTGCTGCTGTTACAGGTAAATTCATATACTCCAATCTTGCTGCGGGTAATATTGTTAACGGAGAAGTTATAGAACCTGGCATAGCAGGAGCAGCAGACTTTTCAATGACTTATAAAACCCCAATTAAGGTGAGTAAAGGTGAATCTGATTTAACCATAGGTCTTGCTATCACCAATATTGGTTCTAAAATAACTTATACAAACTCATTATTCCGGGATTTTTTGCCAGCGAATTTTGGATTGGGAGGAGCCTGGACCTTTAACTTTGATACGCACAACTCCCTTACCTTTACCACTGATATTAATAAAATGTTAGTGCCTACGCCTTGTCAAGGCTTAGATTGTGATCAAGACAGAGATGGCAGAGCGGACTACAAAGATGTCTCTCCGGTAAGTGCCATTTTCTCTTCCTGGGCCGATGCTCCAGAGGGATTAAGTGAAGAAATTAAAGAATTTACTTATTCCGTAGGAACGGAATACTGGTACGATAAACAGTTTGCTGTGAGAGCAGGCTATTTTTCTGAACATAGACAGAAGGGTAATCGTAAATTTTTTACCGTAGGTTTAGGTCTTAAATACAATTTATTTGGTCTGAATTTCTCTTATTTAGTGCCTACCACCAGTAGAAGAAATCCTTTAGATAATACGCTAAGATTTTCTATGCTTTTCAATTTCAACGGAAATCCTGCAGAATAATTTACTTTTTATATAATAAAAAAAGGCTGTGCTGAAATATAAGTGCAGCCTTTTTTTATTTATTACCTTGACTAATTCATTCTTTTTGTCCAAATTTCATGCATAGGTTCTCCACTGCTGGAATTTCCCTGATGAAACCAATCATTTCCCTTTATGTTGTATTTAAACGGAAGTTTTGCTCCTACTCTAGCTGAATTTCTTGAAAAAAATTCAATTTGTTCTATGTAAGCACCTGTATTATCAGCTATATATTTGCCACCTCCTGTACCACTAAATTCAAAAGTCTCCTTATTAAAGGCTATCCATTGAAAGTGTCCATCTAACAACATTTTCATAGTAATTCTTGGAACATCAATTCTTCTTCTACTTTCTCCCTGATCTGTTACCCTGCCAGCCATTAAAAAAGCGCCTTCAAAATTTTGATCTTCCATTGTTACTTTTTCCAAATCAAGTTTTTTCCCGTTATCAAAAACAACCATACAACGATTCCCTTTTAGTTGAAATGTGCCTTTTAAGGTTTTTAGTGAATCCTTAGCCATCGCGGAATTAAATTCAAGGTTCACTGTGAAATTTTTACCTTCTGTTGCTAAAATCCCTCCTACCGTATTATTAAATGAAGCAGGCGCATAATTAAATGTTGTAAGAATTAAATAGGAATCTTTTATCATTAATCTTGACGTTTGCGTTGAGGTGTCATTCTTCTCCGTTTTTTCATAAACGCCATTGACCCACTGTCCAGACAAAGTGTTGGAATTAAAAAAAACAGATACTAATAATAGATTGAAAATTAATTTCATAGTATTCATAATTATTAAGTTTAAGGTTCATTTGACTAAATTACGGATTAATCTTTATAATCTTTTCAATAACTTTGAGCAAACTGAAAATTAATCCTTATGATACAAGTCGCTATTATTGGATACGGTCTCTCCGGGCAAACGCTTCAAGCTCCATTTTTTGATTATAATCCTTCATTTAATATTCGACGAATTGTAACAAAGAATCAGGATCCCTGTATTCGTTTTCCTAATTGTATTCATACGTTAAGCTTTGAAGAAGCTGTTGACGACAAGGAAATTGATTTTGTGAGTATTACTTCACCGGATGACACCCATTTTATTTATGCAAAATTGGCACTTGAAGCGGGTAAACATATACTGGTAGAAAAACCGTTCACCTCTACCGTTGAGGAAGCAGAAATACTTTTCAATCTGGCAGAACAAAAGAATAAAAAGGTTTTCGTATTTCAAAATCGTCGGTTTGACAGTGATTTTCAAACCGTCAAAGCCGTCCTTGATAGTGGAGTTTTAGGTGAAATCATAAGGTATGAAGCTCATTATAACCGACTATCCACGCAATTAAGCGTAAAAAAATGGAAAGAAGAAATTACCCCATCCAGTGGTATTCTCTATGGTTTAGGACCTCATATTTT
>BJGN01000026.1 GCA_014190515.1 Bacteroidota bacterium | reverse complement strand
GCTGCTTCCAGAGCTTCTTTCGTTATATGTTGAAAGGGTAATAGCTCATCAGGTTCCGATTCTGCGTCGTAAGTGGGTGTAGTTGCACCCAAGGTAATGGTACCCTCGTAACATTTTCCCAATTCCTGTAAAGAGGCTAAATCACGGGTGCATTTCCCCGTTCCCAGTAAAAGCAAGCCAGTGGCCATAGGATCTAATGTACCAGAATGACCAACTTTTATCTTCTTTAAGCCCAGATGGTGTTTTATGGATCCCCGTATTTTATTAACCACATCAAATGAAGTCCATCCTGCCGGCTTGTCAATCAGTAAGATAGTTCCAACCTCCAGGGGATGTTGTGTATTTTTGGAAGATTCAGAAATAACAGGGTCAATCATTTACATTTATTTTGCTGTCAGAAATAACAGCATTCCTGTGCCAACAATAAAACAATAGAGCGCAAAATAGCCTAATTTACTTTTCTGTACCACTTTGATCATCAAAGTGCAGGCGAACAAACCAGTAAGAAAAGCGGCAATAAAGCCCAGAGTGAGTGGTATCAGGGAGAATTCCTTTACATTAAAGGCACCATCAAGCAAATCTTTAGCCATTTTACCTAAAATCAATGGAATAACCATTAGAAAACTAAATCGGGCCGCTTCAGCTTTTTGTATGCCTAATAGAACCGATGTTGAAATGGTCGCTCCTGATCTTGATATACCTGGTAAAATAGCAATCATTTGGGCAATACCTATAATGAAAGCTTCTTTTGGACCCACCGTTTTTGCTCCCGTTTTTGCTCTGTCGGCAAAGAACAATATACCTGCAGTGACCAATAATAAACCACTCACAAGGAATATTTGTCCCTCAAAAAGTCTGTCTATCTCTTCTTCTAAAAATAATCCCACCAATACAGCAGGTACCATCGAGAGAATAATATTTCGGGCAAATAAATGAGATTCAGTTATCCGTGGCTTAAACAAGCCTGAAAGGATTATACCAATTTCTTTTCTAAATACTACCATTGTCGCCAGCGCCGTCGCAGCATGCAAGGTTACAGTCATTAAAAGACCAGAATTTAAGTCTTTCTTATCTCCTAAAAAGTATTGCGCAATCTCCAGGTGACCGCTACTACTCACAGGCAGAAATTCAGTTAAGCCTTGAACTATACCAAGTAAAATGGCTTCTATGTTACTATCCATTATTTACGAAATATAGCAAACACCTCAATAATTAATCCAGCTAAAATAAAAATAGGTGCAATGACCATTCTGACAGGACTATAAATAATCGTTTCATCCCAAACGTCTGGACTTGGCATATTTCCTCCTGACATAAGTACGAGACCTATGGCAACCAATAATATACCACTGCCCATCCAAATAAAGTTATTTTTATTAAATAACATCTCCATTTGTACTTGCTGGGGCTTAGATTTTATCCCACTCACGGTGGCTCGCTGCTTACTTGTTGTTTGTCCCGTTTCATTTACCTTGGCAGTTGTCGCGGGATTGGGTGTAATTCGGACTTTTGATTTACTCATAATTTTACCGGATTTTAAATTCCGAGAACGAAATTAAACATTAAATTTATTTATCTGAGGACAATTGTCATTTCATATTAATACAAATCATCTACTCGCATTTTCAAATATCTGTTTACCACAAAAAATGTACTAAAAACATAAATGAAAACACCTGTAAATAGGATGATGGCTGATAGCATTAATAGCTTTTCCATAGGTACATTTCGGACCAACTCGGGCAGATTACTTGCCAACCAGAAGTAAATGACGCTGAGCCCCAAAAGAGCTATAAAACCAGCAATTATGCCATGGAAGAAACTTCTCTTTATAAATGGGGTACTGATAAATTGCCAACTGGCGCCCACTAATTCCATGTTTTTAATGATAAAACGATGCGCATGTAAAGCTAGTTTTAGGGTATTGAATATCAACGCGATAGATATTGCCAACAAAATGAGGGTAAGCGAAAAAGTGAAAAGTAAAAACTTATTCATATTTTTCAATAATGAATGAAGAAAACTGTCTTGAAAATAAACAGCCTGAACGATAGAGAATTTTAGTAACGCATTTTTAATTTTTCCCAATGATTCCTTTTCTAAATAGGCTTCCTTAACATTAAAAGTTACAATATCTAAAAAGGGATTAGGTAAATCGAGTTTTAAAAAATCTTCCCCGAAATCTTTTCGCATCATTTGCATAGCTTCCTCCTTTGGGATCAAAGAGAAGCTACCTTTTTTATAAAAATCTCGTGTCGTTAACCAGCTTTTCATAGAAACCATTTCTTCATCAGTTCCCGTTTCGCTGATCTCAATAATTAAATTTAGATTTTCCTTATAAAACGATATTAACTGTCGGGTATTTATTAAAATAAATCCGAAAATACCTAAGATAAATAATATCAGTGATATGCTTAACATAGCAGAAAGGTAGTTTGGCTTTGATCCAAATTTACCAGAATCTTGTTGAGTGGATGTCGCTGGATTCATATCTTAATTACCTATTTTCCAACTGATTCATTAATGCCTCTGTTTCAGCTAACAAGGATTTTAATAATTTTAATCGTTCTGTTTTTTCTTGAGCCGATAGGGTACCATTTGTTTCGGACGATGTTAATCCAGTAGCAACCTCTTCCATTTGTAATAACTGGTCTCTTTTATTTGTTAAATCCTGAAACTGTTCATTTATTTGCGGATCCCCACTCTTAACCACTGCATTTTCAAGTCCGTTTAATAGTTGGCTCACTTTATCCATAGCGAGATCATATTTTCCGTCCTTTAATTTTTGTTTTTCAGCCCGAAGAAGGTCCCATGAAGACTTTCCAAGGTGAATTACTTCTCCAAATATCTTTTTCGAGGTGGATTTTTCCTCTGGGGTACCTAAAAAATAGTTGTAAACCAATAAAAGAACAACTAAGCTTAATCCAAGTTTGAATAAAAAACGTATCATACTACCTGCATTTATTAAAGTGCACAGAACAATGCAAATCTAATTCCTTTTTGTCTATTTTTGCGTAAAATTACGCTTTTGGTCTCTATAACGATTTTTAGAGCTGATCGCACAACAAAATTAAACGATAATGGAATACAGATTTTCAGACATTGAATCCAGGTGGAAAAAGTTTTGGGAAGAAAATAAAGTGTATAAAGTAAGTAATACTTCCGATAGACCAAAATATTATGTTTTGGATATGTTCCCTTACCCGTCTGGCGCCGGTCTGCATGTAGGACATCCTCTCGGATACATCGCTTCTGATATATATGCCCGTTATAAAAGGCTCAAAGGTTTCAATGTTTTACATCCAATGGGATATGATGCCTTTGGTCTGCCGGCCGAACAATACGCTATTCAGACGGGGGTTCAACCTGCTATGTCTACTGCTCAAAATATTGCCAGATACAGAGGACAGTTAGATAATCTTGGATTTAGTTTCGATTGGGACAGAGAGGTGCAAACGTCTAATCCATCTTATTATAAATGGACTCAATGGATTTTCTTACAACTTTTTTCTCATTATTATGACACCAAAGCCAATAGGGCTAAACCTGTTTCCGAACTTGAAAATCATTTTAGTACCCATGGTTCCAGCCATTTAAATGCTGTTCACAGTGATATTGAACACTTTAGTGCGGAAGAATGGAATGCTAAATCCAAAGGGGAAAAGGAAAATATGTTAATGAACTTTCGTCTGGCCTTCAGAAAAGTTACCTATGTTAATTGGTGTGAAGCCCTGGGGACTGTGTTGGCTAATGATGAAGTAAAAGATGGTTTGTCAGAAAGGGGAGGGCATCCCGTAGAGAAAAAGCCAATGATGCAGTGGTCGCTAAGAATCACAGCCTATGCTGAACGATTATTGAATGACCTGCAGACGCTTGACTATTCTGATGCCATGAAAAAAATGCAATCCAATTGGATTGGTCGTTCGGAAGGCGCAAGAATGTTCTTCGGCGTGGAAGGGCACGATGTTCAACTGGAAATTTTTACCACCCGTCCCGACACCCTTTTTGGCGTTACTTTTATGGTTTTAGCGCCAGAACACGAATGGGTTTCTTTGTTGACCACAAAAGATCAGGCTCCGAAAGTGGCAAAATATTTAGACTACGTGCAGAGCAGGTCTGAACGGGAGCGAATGGCCGAAGTAAAGGAAGTTACCGGAGAGTTCCTTGGCGCTTATGCTATTAATCCGTTTAATGGAAAGAAAATTCCTATTTATATCGGGGAATATGTCCTGAAGGATTATGGTACAGGGGCCATTATGGCCGTGCCAAGCGACGATGATCGCGATAATTTATTTGCTGTTAAATTTGGGTTGGAAATTATAGATGTGATTGATAAGTCAAATTATCCGGGGGCAACGCGACATGATAAACTTGGCGTAATGATTAATTCTGAATTCCTTGACGGCATGGAGGTTCCTGCAGCCATTGAATTTATGTTGAAGGAAATCGAAGCTAAAAATATTGGCTCCAGACAAGTGAATTATAAATTGCGCGATGCTATTTATAGTCGTCAAAGATATTGGGGTGAACCTTTTCCCATTGTATATGATGAAGATGGCGTTGCCATACCCTTAAGTGAAAAGGAACTTCCTCTGGAATTGCCCGTTTTGGAAAATTTCCAACCCGCTTCAGGTGCTGTTTCTCCTCTTGCCAGAGCGCAGGATTGGGTGAATCTTCCTAATGGTTTTAAACGTGAAACAGATACTATGCCTGGTTTTGCTGGTTCTTCCTGGTATTTTTTACGCTATATGGATCCAACAAACGATCAGGTTTTTGCCGGGGAAAATGCCTTGAATTATTGGAAAGATGTGGATTTATATGTCGGAGGTACGGAACATGCCGTGGGGCATTTAATGTATAGCCGTTTTTGGCATAAATTCCTCTATGATCTGGGTAAAGTGCCAACCATTGAGCCATATAAAAAATTAATCAATCAAGGTATGATTCAAGGGGTAGTGGAATCTATTTACTTGCAAAAGGACAAAGTAGCAGGTAAAAGTAGATTTATTTCAGCCTCTTTGTTGAAAAATGAAGAAGCGAAAGGTCTTGCCTTTACCAGAATACCTGTATTGGTAGATTATATTACAGATTATGGAAATATGCAGGGCTCGCATCTCAATGAAAATGGGGTAAGTCAGTTTATTTCGTGGAGACCTGAATTTGTGTCTGCCGTTTTTGAATCAGAGGGTGGGGTGCTTGAACAAGGTGTTTTTACTCCATCAAATGAAGGAAATACTTTTCAGCTTATAACCCATTCAGAAGTAGGTAAAATGTCGAAATCTTTGTATAATGTGATCAATCCTGATGATGTTGTATCAAAATATGGGGCAGATTGCTTTAGAATGTATGAAATGTTCCTGGGTCCTGTTGAACAAGCGAAACCCTGGGATACAAAAGGTATAGATGGTGTCTATAAATTTTTAAGGAAAGTATGGCATTTGTTTAGAGACGCAGACGGTAAATGGTTGGTAACGGACACTCCCGCAACACCTGAAGCGCACAAAGTTTTACATGCAACGATTAAAAGGATTCAGGACGATATTGAACGTTTTTCCTTTAATACTTGTGTGAGTGCCTTCATGATTGCTGTGAATGATTGGCAAAAAATAAATGTTCATCATAGAGAGGTGCTTGAACCTTTCTTAACCCTCCTGGCACCATTTGCGCCATTTTTAAGTGAAGAATTGTGGCATCAATTAGGCAATGAGGGTTCTGTGCATCAGGCTGGTTTTCCTATCTTTGAAAGTAAGCACCTCGAAGAATCTGCTATTGAATATCCTGTAAGTGTCAATGGGAAACTGAGAGCAACCTTAGTTTTTGATGTTCAAGGCAAAGAAGAAGACATTAAAGCAGCGGCAATGGAGCTCGATCCAATTAAAAAATGGACAGAGGGTCTAACAGTTGTAAAAATTATAGTTGTTCCAAAAAGAATGATCAATATAGTGGTTAAATAAAAATCGAACCCAGAGGGGTCGCATGTTTACCATTTAATCAATAATTTTGAACGTAGTTCGTCTGTTTCGCTGGTGTTCCTCCTCTGTGCATCGCGAACAGACACAAATGGCTGTAGGTGAGGTTTCACCAAAGCCTTTGGCAACCATTCGTCCAGGTGGAACGCCCTTTCCAATGAGGTATTCTATAGCCGATTGAGCTCTTCTTTGAGAAAGAACCTGGTTATAGGAATCTACCCCCCGGCAATCTGTATGTGAAGCCAACTGAATTCTGATGAGTGGATTTAAAATTAGCGTATTAGCTAGTTTATCCAGCGTTGGTTTAGCATCAGAACGAATATCCCATTTATCTAAATCGTAATAAATATCGTCTAAAACAATCTCTGTATTTTTAAATATTTTATCGAGGACGATTTCCATTTCTACTATTTGAATAGGATTTTCTGGGGTAGCTTGTAGACCTGCGGCATTAAAAGTAGCGGAATTATTGAGATACCCATCCTTTCCAGCCAGGAAATTCCATGAAGATCCTGGTTGAATGGTAATTCTGGTTTTTCCAGTACTATCTGTCAAAAATTCTTGGTCATTTCCAGTGATGGTAGTAGATAATTTTGCATTGGTTAAAGGTTTTCTACCTAGTAACGCAGAATTTGGATTATTGGGTTCTGCATAAATTTTTTCCAGAACAAAAACATCTAAATAATATTGATAAGCAACCACCTTGGGTTTTTCTGCAGGTGTCTTCTCATCCTTTTTAGGATCTGGCGGTAATTTTTTAAAAGTGTAAATATCTTCTCTGCCGTTTCCACCTTCCCTGGTTGATGTAAAATAGCCAAATGGCAGATTATTAACGGAGTGAATTATGGTGTAATTAAAATCATCGCCACCAGAATTTATTGGATATTTCAGGTTCACAGGTGGCGACCATTCTCCGTTTTCAAGCCTGAAGCTTTTAAAAATATCTAGTCCGCCCATCCCGGGTAAATAATCTGAACTAAAATAAAGTGTATCCTTATCTAAGGACGGAAATTGCTCATTTCCTGGCGTATTAATCTGTCTATTGAGTAAAGCGGGTTCACTCCAGGTACCATTATCTAAAAGTTGCGAGCTATATAGGTCATAACCGCCCCATCCTTCAGGTGCTTTAGCGCTGAAAAGCATATATTTTCCATTTTCGGAGAGGGTTGGATGTCCAAGATTAAGATCTTTTAATGTGGGGAATATTTGAGAGGCAGGCCCCCAGGTTTCTGCATTTATTTTTTCAATGATAAATAATTTACAAAAAGCATCTTCCTTTTTACCTCCACTACAACGTGTAAACACCGCTTTATTTCGTTCAGCATTGAAGGAAAGTGTTCCTTCATGGGCAGGAGAATTAATATTTATTTTCCAGGGAACAGCATCGCCAGTTTCCAGGTCAGCTATAAAGATATCTGTAAATCCTGCGCCGCTCCATAAATAAATTTGTTCACCCGTGGAAGTCGGTCGGTCCGATGTAAAAATGAGGCTGTTTTTATTTAGTAATACGGGAGAATAATCGGCAAAAGCGGAGTTAATGGGTAAAGGTTCAACTTTAAAATCTTTGTATTCTTCTTTCTTCCATTTTGCTGCCAGTTCACAATTGGCAATATCTTTTCTGTACTCATAAGGGCTACCTATTTCAATACTTAAGTCTTTGAAAGTTTGCATGGCCTCAGTATATTGCTCACTTTGTTTTAGGGCAAAAGCTAATCCTTTCAGGGCATCAACGCCAAACCCATTATCATAAGAAAGTCTGTAATTTTCAATTGCCTGATCAATATTTCCGATTTGCATGGCAGTTTCTGCAAGTATGAAGGATAAAATACCTCTATCAGTACCTGTTTTAACTTTTTTTATTTCATTGGTAAGCAGTTGATTGGCAACGGTAAATTGCTTTCTTTCGTAGGCTGTTTTCCCATCCCTGATTTTTTCAGTGTAAGTACAAGCTGAAAGAGTATATAGTAAAATAAAAAGGATTCCCCATTTTTGCATAGCCGATAGATTGAAGTTGGACAAAGAAACCAATAGATAAATCTTCCCAAAAAACAATGATTCACCTATTTTGTTTTGCTTTTACAATATAAACAAAAAAGGCGAATGCATCGTTGCATTCGCCTTTATCCTGTACAGGAAAAAGAAATTTTATCTCTTTTAAGCCTTATTCCCTTCGTCTTTTTTTAGTAAATCGGACATAAGTGGAGAAGCTACAAAAATAGATGAATAAGTACCAATGGTTATACCAAATAGGATTGCGAATGAGAATCCTTTGATACTTGAACCACCAAACAAGAATAATACAATAACTACAAACAAGGTAGTTAATGAGGTTAAAGTGGTTCTACTTAACGTATTATTTATGGCTTTGTTGATTACCTCAGGCCTTGATCTTTTGACATAAATACCCATCATCTCTCTAATACGGTCAAAAACTACTACCGTATCATTTATGGAGTAACCAATTACGGTCAATATCGCGGCAATAAAAGCCTGATCTACCTCCATACTGAAAGGCAAAATTCCATGTAATGCAGAGAATACACCCAAAGTAATTATGGTATCATGAAACAAGGCAATAACTGCACCTGCACTATATTGCCATTTGCTGAATCGAATGAAGATATATAAGAAAATCAGAGCCAGGGCAAATAAAGCTGCCTGAAGTGAACTAGATTTTATATCCTCTGCTACAGTTGGTCCAACTTGACTTGAACTTACAACGTGGGTACCTTTTCCTTCAGGGTTACTAAAGTTGGCGATATCCAGATTATTTCCAGAAAGAGTGTTTACACCAGCAAACAATCTTTCAAGTACTTTTTGAGAAGCATTTTCGTCACCACTGTCAATCAAATAACTCGTAACAACATTCAATGAATTTTCAGAGTCAATAGATTTAACTACTGGGGTATTTCCATAAAAAGCGGTAGTTAATTCTTTTCTTAAATCCTCAGGATTTACTGATTCTGAAAATTGAATATTATAGGAATATCCTCCTTTAAAATCAACACCAAACTCGAATCCTCTGGTAAATATTGAAACTAAGCTTAATAATACAAGAATCCCGGAAAATATATAAGCTATTTTTCTATTTCCCATCCAATCAACATTGATGTTTGAGAAAGCGCTTTTAGAGAAAGAATTAGAGAATTGAAGGTCTTTTCCTTTTCCTGTCCACCAGTCAATTAATAATCTACTAACCAATACTGCCGTAAACATAGAAGATAAAATACCTATGATTAAGACAACCGCAAACCCTTTAATTGGGCCTAATCCGAAATATGAAAGCATAAATGCAGAAAGTAGCGTAGTGACGTTTGAGTCAATAATTGCTGAGTAGGATTGACGGAAACCCTCTGAAATAGCAGTAAATAATGTTTTTCCTTCTTCCAGTTCTTCTCTGATTCTTTCGTAGATGATTACGTTGGCGTCAACGGCCATACCTATGGTAAGAACGATACCAGCGATACCTGGAAGGGTTAAAACAGTTCCAAAAGAGGCAAGCGTACCAAAAATAAAGAAGATATTGAGGAAAAGAGAAATGATTGACATAATACCTGCAGAACTATAGTACAGGAACATGAAGGCCATCACGATTAAAAATCCAATCACTAAGGAATTGATACTTTTTGAGATATTCTCTTTTCCTAAAGAAGGACCTACCAAGGCTTCCGATATAATTTTAGTTTCCGCTGGTAGCTTTCCAATTTCAAGAATATTGGCTAAATCCTGTGCTTCCTGAATATTGAAATTACCTGTTATTTGTGTATTCCCGCCGGTGATTGGTTCATTTACACTAGGGGCAGAAACTACCTCGTCATCAAGTAAGATAGCAACCTGGCGATTATTATCCTGAGCAGCTTTAGTGGTCATTTCTGCCCATGCTTTAGCTCCGTTCTTATCCATTCTAAGGGTAACACCTGTTTCCTTAGTAATTGGATCAGGTTCTGCTGCAGCAGCAACCACTTGGTCACCTGATACTGGCGCTTCTGCTCTTTCCTTTTTAATGGCATAGAGCATATAAAGATCCGTTACCTCGTTTGTTTGTGTGTTGGTTATTGGATCCCTTCCCCAATGGAATGAAATTTCTTTAGGTACTCTGCTTCTAACCTCTGGACGGGTTAATAAAGAATCGATGATAGATTTTTTATTACGTGCCGAGACACCAATAACCGCCATTCCGAATTCTCCTCCTGTATTTAAAGAAAGATTCTCGAATATGGGACCACTGGCTATATTTACCGGGCTATAAAGCGTATCTAATTTCGTAATTTTAGTTTTGTTTTGATTACCGTCCGCATCAGTTGCATAAGTGGTATCAATACGCAAAATTTCCTTTTTCAATTCGCCACCACCAATGGTTTTTGCCAATTCAGCGTTAGCATCAGCGATTGCCTTTTGAATGGTTTCGCTACCTGCACGATTAGGATTAACGGGATCAGTAATCCTGTAAACATCCCAAAATTCAAGTTTGGCAGCGGCTTGTAAAAAATTACGCGCTCTCTCTGGATTATCAATACCTGGAAGTTCCACAAGAATTAAATCGCGACTTGGGTCAAGAGAAACGTTGGGTTGCATAACACCAAGACGGTCAATACGTTCTTTCAAAAGTTTGAAAGTCAATTCAACGGTTTCACTGGCCTTTTCGCGTAAAATGGTTACCACCTGAGCGTTACTTGATCCAAAGGTTATTTCATCTCTGAGTAATTCTGAAGTAGAAAATAATGGCGCCAGATTACGATTATTTTGCGTGTAGGCATCTGCAAATAAAGTTACATAATCTCCTTGTGAGGTGATTTGATCCTTTGATGCTTTTTCAAGGGCTGCTAAGAAAGCTGGATCTTTACTATCATTGGCAAGAGCACGTAAAAAGTCACGTAAATCTACTTGCAGTAAAACGCTCATACCTCCCTTCAAATCAAGACCCAACGCTAATTGTTGTGACTTTAATTCCTGGTAATTGTAGGTTTTGAGCATAGGAATCTTCAACACCTCTTCAGAAGACATGGAGTCCAAATAGGCAATACGCTTTTGTTTGAACACCTCCTGCTTAAGGTTCTTTGATACGTTTCTGCTTGCTGCTTCAGCATAAGCATCTGCCGCTTTTTCGACACTCTGGGTGGGCAATGTGAATAGGAACTGGATTAATGTAACCAGAACCATCAACACAAGGAAGAACCTGATAATCCCTTTTCCTTGCATAACTAGTTGTTTAACGATTAATGTTTACTTTTTTAGAAAACTGCGCAAATATAATTATTTTGTAATACTTTTCACGCTTCAAAAACGCGAAGATACTATTTTCAAATTTCTTTACATAACCTTAACTAAACCTTTTATTTTTTTGTGTATCTTATTTTTACTTAGCCAAATTATTGAAAGGTCTTCCCTCTAAAAAACAAAGTATATTTTCTGCGGTCATATCCATTAGTTTTTCTCTTGCTTGTTTTGATGCCCAGGCTACGTGTGGGGTTATGATGCAATTATCTAATTCAAATAAGGGATTACCTGCTGAAGGGGGTTCCGTTTTTAATACATCTAAAGCAGCAAATGCTGGTTTTTTTACTTTTAATCCTTCATATAAATCTTCCTCATTAATTAAATCTCCCCGGGATGTATTTATTAAGATGGTACGTTCTTTCATTTTTTGAAATATAGCCTTATTCATTATATTTTTAGTGTCATTGGTCAAAGGAATATGTAGGGTAATGATGTCACTGTTTGAAATAACCTGCTCCAATGTTTGAACTTCAAATCCCACATTTATTGCTTTTTCGGCCGTTCGTGCAACCACTTTAACTTTCATACCAAAGGCATCGGCTATTTTTGCAACGGCCTGACCAATAGCACCAAATCCGATGATTCCTATGGTTTTTCCTTCTAATCTTTCCAACGATTCATGTCCATAACAAAAATCGGGTTGATTCCCCCAATCTCCCTTTTTTACCGATGAGTTTTGTGAATTTACCCGGTTGGTTATTTCGAGTAAAAGGGCAAATACGTGTTGAGCTACTGACCCTGTTCCATAGTTACTTGCATTCAAAACGACTATGCCTTTTTGTTTTGCCTTTTCTATATCTATGTTGTTGTACCCGGTCGCCGTTACGCAAATGCATTGACAAAGAGTTGCGTTTTCTAATACCTCAGCGTCAATTTTTACTTTATTTACAACGATTATTTCAGCATCTTTGACCCTATTTAGGACTTCTTCTCTGCTTGTCCTGGGGTAGATAGTGGTCCTTCCTAACTGTTTTATTTTTTCCCAGGACAAATCTCCGGGGTTTAGTGTATGTCCATCGAGGATGACGATAGATTTCATGGGCGACGATTTAGATTTTAACAAAACATTTTACTGAAAATTTCAATATTTTTTTCAAATATGCGTATTAATGTTCAAATACATCCAATGAATTATAATCGTTTAATTTTTTTCTTTTATTTATTAGTGCCTTTCTGCATCGTTGGTCAGAATAGTGTTATTGCTTCTCAGGTTGAATCCTGGGTAAATCAAACCCCTGTTTCATCGGACTATAATTTGAATTCGTCCTATATATTTTTATTAAACCCTTCACTGCTTGCGCCTATGTTTGAAGGGGAGGATCTCAATAAGGGTGAAAGACGGGATGTTGGTATAAAAAAGGGGGATTACCCACAGTACATGTATCTGGCAGCAAGTATTAAAGACCCTGTTAATCCTACTAATTTTCTTACGATTCCTCTAATGATTCATGATACAAGGAATCCTAATATTTCCTCCCGACTTCTCGAATACGGTGGCAGGGTATTGGAAAATATACCAGATGATGTGCTAAACAAAGGAGATATAACGGCAAAAATTAAATTTGAAGCCATTAAAAGTAATGAAGCGCGCGATTTTTGGCAAAAAACAGCTGAAATTTCAGCTGATCTTGGAAAAACGGCAACCAGTCTTCTAAAAGTTGGTTTGTCAGGTCCATTTTTGGCACTGACCAACCAGATTATGCCTCAAGTCGATAAGGGCCTTCGTTCTATGGAAAAATTGGATGATCCCCACAAAATGGTGAGTGAGTTTTATATTAAATTGCTCTCCAAAGATTTAGGAAATCTTTATGATGAAAAAGTGGTGGGTGCAACCCTGTATAGAATTCATTGGGATGTTGATGTGCCTCTGAAATCTAAGTATTTCACTCAGTTTCAAGGGGGAAAGGTAGAGGATTTTAAAAGTAAGGTACCCAAAACTACCGCCCCTTATATTTTAATTGTTCAAACAAAGTCAGAATATAATACCGATTATTCAGACCTTGCATTCAACAAAGCTTATTTTGATAAAAAAACAAGGGAATTTAAACTGATTCAAAATGAAACAAAAAAAGAAGTAGAAAGTGAATTTTTAGAAGTTTTTTCCGCAGCGCTGGATTTGAGAAGACAAATCGAGCTGTTTCAAAGTTCTCTTCAGACAAAATATACCGATTGGATTGCCTTTGCCAGGTTAATTGATAGCTACCGAAACATAGGCATATTAAAAGGAAATTCGCTGAAAAATTTGTCCACTAAGGACGTAAAATTGAGAGAGAAATACGGTAAGCTTTATACTAATGTTCAAACCGAAGTTGATTTATGGTTCAATGCTGAAATGCTCCTGAAATTTCGTGAAATTGGTAGGTTTTTGATCGTAAATGAGACAGATTCTTTGCTATCTAATAAAACGGCCGAACAATTATATAAGGATATTGAACTGCTGGCCTTCTATAGGGATCGTCTCAGTCAGTCCGAAATTCAAGGTAGGTTCCCCAAGGAAATTGAATCTCTTGCGTCCTTTCAAAAGGTGAATGATTTACGTAAATTGATAGAAAAACTTTTTTTTCAAAAGGAGTTTTTCTCGAAAATTAATGTGTCCGGAAAAGAACAGGAAAATGCTTTTTTAGAAAAAGCTACTTCTCAGTTTTCATTGTGTGAATCTTGTAAATCTTTAGCATTGGAAAGGTTGGCAGCCTCAGAAAAATCTACCTTTTCTAGGTTAAATGAACAATTCAAGGCTTTGTCAAAAGGTTTGTACCATACTTTGAGTTGTTTAGATGCCACTGTCAATTTTTTGAATCAGTATATCGAAAATGGTAGGGTAACACATCAGGTTCCTGAATTAGTTATCGATAATTTGTCCAGAGATAAAGAAGAATTAACCAATTTAATAACGCAATATCAAGCTCTTATATCAAAAGATCCACAAACTATGGCGCTCGATGATTTGCAAAAAATACTGACTGATTTCGAGAACAGGAAAAATAAAACGGTGCTTATTTGGGAAAGATTGAAAAGCAGTGTGTTGCCCACTGATTTAAATGGATGTTCTTCGGGATTATTTTAATTTACTTATTTTATTTATCATATTATCTATACATTTGTCCCGTCCAAAATTATAGGTTACATGAGAAACCAATTCCACCCGTACTTAATATATTTTTCTCTCTTTTTGTTACTCTGGGACCTTGGCTTCAAACACTCAGCTTCGGTTCATGCATATATTCTGGTGGCCTATTTTGGCATTATCATTGCATCCTTTTTATTTGAAATTGCAGATTTTTTTAAATTAGCAAAAAGAGATAAATGGAAGCCTTTTTTAAGGGGAATCCTTCCGTTTTTAACGCTTATAAGTGTAGGTTTTTCATTATTTCAAGGACTGGGGTTTACGACTTCAATGAATAATTCCTCTGCCTTATTTGTCGCTAATGTTATTTTACTGCTTTCCATAGAGATTGGGCTTTTTAGTGATCGCCTTTATTCCAAAAAGAACATTAAACCTTCCATAGTTTTGGCAGGCAGTTTCATTTTTCTCATTGTAGTTGGAACGGTTTTATTAAAATTACCGAAGGCAACGACACAAGGTATATCCTGGGTCGATGCCGCTTTTACCGCAACAAGTGCGGTGAGTGTAACAGGATTAGCCATAAATGACACGGGAAAAAGTTTTACCTTTTTTGGCCATGTGATTATTTTGCTGCTGATTCAGCTGGGAGGATTAAGTATGCTCGTTTTCACCTCTTTCTTTTCTTATTTTTTCAAGGGAAAAGCGTCTTATAGGGAAAATACCTACTTAAGTGATTTTCTTGGTTCTGATCAGTTTACTGATCTTTTAGGTTTAGCCAGAAAAGTAGTTGTTTTTACCCTGTTCATGGAAACTTTAGGGGCCATTATTATTTATTTTAGTTTGCCCGTTTTGCCCGATGGTAACTCATTTCAAGAACGACTTTTCTTTTCGTTCTTTCATGCCGTTTCTTCTTTTTGTAATGCAGGTTTTTCTCTTCTTGGAAATAATTTATACGACCCTCTCCTTCGATTTAATTATGTTATTCATTTGGTTATCGGGTTTTTACTCGTTTTTGGCGGCCTTGGCTATGCCATTCATTTTAATATCGCAGATTTCATAAAGTTTAAATATTATCGATTAAAATTTGCTTTTTCGAAGGCTAAATTTTTCACCGAATATCATCATGTAAGGTTAAGTCTAAACTCAAAAATGGTGTTGTACACTACCATTAGCTTAATATTCATAGGATGGATATTTTTCCTTGTAGCAGAATGGAACCGTCCAACTTTACAAGAGCATACCTCCCTTTTTGGAAAATTAGTTGTTTCCTTTTTTGGATCCGTGTCACCTCGAACTGCTGGCTTTAACACGGTGGATATGGCAGGCTTAAGTATGCCAGTCGTTTTTTTAACCATCATGCTAATGTGGGTGGGTGCGTCTCCTGCATCAACGGGTGGGGGTATAAAAACAAGTACTTTCGCTGTAGCTGTTTTAAATATCTGGCATTCTTTGACAGGCAGACAAAAAATGCATTTTGCCCAAAGGGAAATCGAGCAATCTTCTGTCAACAGAGCCTTTGCTATCATTTCTTTATCACTTATTATCATTGGCTTTGCCATTATTGTTCTTAGTATATTAGAACCTACTATGACCTTTTTGTCCCTGGCCTTTGAAGTTTTTTCTGCCTATTCTACCGTAGGTCTTAGCCTGGGTGTGACCGCTGCTTTTTCCGATGCAGGAAAACTAGTGCTCATAATAGTTATGTTTGTTGGAAGGGTAGGGATCTTTTCCTTATTATCAGGCCTTCTGGCTCACAAAGAACCACCGATATATGATTATCCTGAAGATTCTATCCTAATAAATTAAAAATTATTTTTATGCCCGTAAAAGAAGTTGAAAAATTTATGATTATCGGACTTGGGATTTTTGGTTCTGAGTTGGCTATCGATTTGTCCAGAAAAGGACATCAGGTCATTGGCGTTGATTCTGATAGAGATAGGGCGAACAGACTCAAAGATATTCTTGAAAATACATTTATCATTGATTCAACCAATTTGAAAGGTATGAGTACCTTACCTCTCAAGGAAACAAACTGGGTAATCGTTGCCATTGGTGAAAACGAAGGCGCGTCCTTAATGACTGTAGGCATTTTAAAAAGCATGGGCGTAAATAAAATTATTTGTCGTTCTCTTTCAAAAACCCACGAGTATATTTTGGCCGCAATGAATATTCATGATATTGTGCATCCTGAAAAAGAAGCAGCGCAACAACTTTCCCACCGGCTTACTTACAATCTTGGAAAGGAAATGTTGTTTATTGATAACGACCATTCTGTGACAGAAACCTTGGTACCATCCTGGATGGTAAATAAAAGATTGGCAGATTTAGACATAAGAGGCGAATTTAAAGTGAATATTATTTCGGTCTTAAGAGATGAAAATGTATCAAAAACTAAATCTAAAGTGGATATTGAAAAAAAATGTAAAGGAGTAATTACCCCCGAATTTGTATTTATGGAAGGCGATATTATTGTTACTTTTGGGAAAAATGACGACATTAAGAAAATGATGACCGCTAACCTTTAATATGTTTTATGGAAAAACTAGATGTTCTTAACCAGGTGGCAGATTTCCATCGCACGTTCAAACACCCCCTACCTGTAGAGCCAGCGATTCCCTCAAAGGATCGTTGCCAACTGCGGATTTCACTCCTTAAGGAAGAATTAACAGAATTGGAGGATGCTATTCAGGCTGGTGATTTGGTGGCTGTAGCCGATGCCTTTTGCGATCTGCAATATGTACTTTCAGGTGCTATCTTGGAATTCGGACTTGGCGCTAAATTTAAGGATCTTTTCGATGAGGTTCAACGGTCTAATATGAGTAAATCTTGCGCTACTCTTGAAGAAGCAGAACAAACGCAAGCTCATTATAAACTAACAAAAGGGGTGGAAAGTGTGGTTGAATTATCAGAAGACCATTATTTAGTCTATAGAGCTGATGACAGAAAAACCCTCAAATCTATTCATTATTCACCAGCAGAGTTAACTTCTATTTTATTTGAAAAATAACACCAATGCTTAGAATATTACCCACTTTGTTCATTGCCATTTTATTGAGTTGTTCAAACTCGAATGGCCAGCCTGAACTTAAAAAAAAGAATAGTCAGACTACTGAAATTTTAAATTTTCTTGCCGATGATAAACTCATGGGTCGAAGAACCGGTGAATCCGGGAATAATGAGGCTGCTCAATATATTGCCGATAAATTGAAATCTTATGGTGTTTCTTTTGCTCCGGGCATGGATTCCTATTTTCAAAAAATTCCCTTTTCTGTGTTTAAACCAACTGAAAAGTATAGCCTGGTTTTGAATAATGTTACTTTCGACCCCATTTCCGATTGTTTAATTTTAAGTGGGCAGGCTAATTTTGAAAATGTTCCGGTGGTTTATGCCAAATATGGCCTTGTAAATGAGGAAACAGGCGAAAGTGACTATGATGGCCTGGATGTGGAGGGGAAAATTGTCATCGTTTTACCAGGTGAACCTGATAATTCTCAGCAATCAGCCGTTATGAGAGCCTCCAAAAAGAAAAGGGCACTGGCCATAAAACATAAAGCGGTGGCTTTGCTCGAACTTTACCAACTTAATACGCCATGGTCCTTTTTTACCAATTATTTTAGCAGAGAAACCCTTCAGTTGGAGGATGCAGCGGAAGGGGATAAAGATCAACTTATTGTCGGTTGGGTAAAAGATAAAGGTGACCTTATTAAAAAGGAGTTGATCGCTGGAAAAGTTAAAATGACTGGCTCCGTTTCTGCGAGCGGAAGTACCACCATTCCAAAACCTTCCCAAAATGTTATTGGGGTTATCGAGGGCACTGATCCAAGTTTAAAAAATGAATATTTACTCCTTTCCGCACATTATGACCATGTTGGAACAGGAAAAAAAGGAGGGGTAATTACTTCGGAAGATTCAATCTTTAATGGTGCAAGAGATAATGCTATGGGAACGGCAGCTATTTTACATGCCGCTGCCGCATTGGCTAAAAAGAAACCTCAACGTTCTATCCTCTTTTTAGCCGTTACCGGTGAAGAGGTAGGATTGCTGGGCAGTAAATATTATGCGGAAAATCCAGTGATTCCGCTCAATAAAGTAATATTTAATCTGAATACAGATGGCGCTGGGTACAATTCTACAAAACATATTTCAGTGATAGGTTGGGGGAGAACAGGGGTAGATAGCCTCATTTCCCAAGCAACCAGAAAAGTCGGACTGGATGTTTTTAAAAATCCTGCCGCTGAGCAAAATCTCTTTGACAGGTCAGATAATGTCTCTTTCGCTGTAAAAGGTGTCCCCGCACTTACTTTTTCACCTGGTTTCGATGCTTTCGATGAAGAAATTGCAAAATATTATCATCAGGTTGGCGACGAAGCTGATTCTGTGGATAAAGCCTATTTGTTGAGGTTTTCACAATCGCTGGCTTATCTTGCCCGGCTCATAGCCGATAATCAGGTTTTACCAAAATGGGCGAAAGGAGATAAATATGAAGCAGCTGGCCTTAAACTGTACCGGAAATAGTGGATAAATTAATGGATGCAAATATTCCTTCTCCAGCTCGGTATCATAATACGGGTATTGCAGCTATTGCTCTGGCAGCTATTCTTTGGAGTACAGGTGGCTTGTTTATAAAGTGGATTAGTTTACCACCTATCTCTATCCTAACTTATAGAGCTTTTTTTGCAGCTTTGCTTTTTTTGCTTGTTTTTAGGAAGAAAGTACTCGTTTTAACACCTAAAATTCTTCTGGTATCTCTCTTTTATGCTTTGTTGGTAGGAACTTTCGTTTTTGCAACGAAATTGACTACCGCTGCAAATGCCATATTTTTACAATATACAGCACCTTTATATCTTATTATTCTGGAGCCTTGGCTATTCAAGTATAAGTTATCTCTCCAAAATGGATTAACTGCCGTTTTCTGTATGCTGGGTATGGGTCTTTTCTTTTTGGATGAATTTTCTTTGGGAGGGCTTCTTGGTAATCTTTTAGCGTTGTTTTCAGGTGTAGCCCTCGCAGGTATGATGCTCGCTCAAAGGAATAACCCACAACATCATCACGAAGCGTCTATATTCTGGGGTAATGTTTGGGTCGTTATTATTGGGTTGGCTTTTACTGTTAATGCGTCTTATCCAACCGTGAACGATTGGTTCATGCTCTCTTTTTTAGGTTTCATTCAAATTGGATTGGGCTACATGCTTTTTACCTTTGGCTTAAAAAGAGTCTCAGCTTTAGAAAGTTCTTTGGTTGCTATGCTGGAGCCTATCCTTAATCCGGTTTGGGTGATGATTGGGTTTGGTGAAATGCCTGGTTTTTTTTCCATCGTGGGCGCTGGAATTATTATTGTCGCCCTGGTATTCAGAACCGTGTATACAAGTTATGTTAAAATATGATAATTTATTTTAATATGTTTGTAATTAAGGTTAATTATGCTTACTTTCGTACAAGTTTGTATTTCACGACAAATGAATGAAGTATAAATGGGTAATCTAAAATAATGAGTAAGGGGCTTCATTTTATGAAGCCCCTCTTTATTTAAAAAGGGAGTGGAGTACCCTCAGTTTCCGTTTTTTTCCTAAAAGCAGCTTGTAGTTGTTCCAGAATAGGTAAATTAGATCGATTAGTTATCTCTCGTCCATCAATGTTGTTAACTCTCGTTAACTCTCCCATAGTACCTGTGCAAAAAACTTCATCGGCACTATAAAATTCTGTGACAGATAAATTTTTCTCCTTAAAAGGAATACTTAAATCTTTACATATATCTATTACATGGGCACGCGTAATGCCCGGAAGGCAATTATCGGCAAAAGGGGTTAACACTTCCCCTTTTCGAATCATGAATATGTTAACGCTGTTTGCTTCCGATACGAACCCATGTTGATCTAACATTAAGCCTTCATCAACCCCGGCAAAATTAGCTTCAATTTTAGCTAAAATGTTGTTTAACAGGTTATTATGATGAATTTTTGAGTCAAGAAAAAGCGGAGAATTTCTTCTGATAGCGGTAGTTACCATTTTTATATCGGGCGGAAAAACAGGCGGTTTCCATTCGGCTAAAACAATGAGTGTACAACCTTTGGTGTTTAACCTTGGATCCATTCCGGAAGTGATTTTTTCGCCTCTGGTTAACGTTAACCTTATGTGTGCGTTGTCTCGCATGCCATTGGCCTCCAGCGTTTTAAAAATAGCATCCTGGATAAACTCCTTTGATGGAACTTGTTTGAAATCCAGCGCGTGCGCAGATAACGACATTCTCTCCAAATGTTTTTCGAGGCTAAATATCCGGCCTGAATATACTCTTAATCCCTCCCATACCGCGTCGCCGCCCTGCACAGAACTATCAAAAACAGATACTTTTGCTTCGGATCTGGGGTATAATTTATCGCCAACGTAAATTAAAATATTCTCATTGGCCGTGTTATATGTTTGTAACATAAAATGTTCTTTTTCTAAATTTAGGAAACTTTTAAGCTTTTATCTATCAACTCAGCGTAAAATGGGGCACACTCAGCCGCCAATGGCTCCAAATGAGGGGGTAAAATGGTTTCTTTCTCAATATACGGTTTGAAGCCTTCAGACCGATGAACTTCAGCATACCAGTGAGGAGCCCATATTCCATCATATTCTTTAGGACCCGCAGTCCATTGGAGCATAGTGGTTAAATAAGGTATATCACACAATTGACATATTTTCTCCAACATTGCCGCTGGATTTATTAGCAGGTCTTTAGCATCCACAATAGCTGTCAAGGCGTTATTATCATATAAATAATGATATAATTTTTGTTGTAGTGCAACGCCTATATCTTCTATGCCTGGATTGGGTATAACTTTGGCATAAGACGCTATAATTTCCCTCGGATTCCTTATCAACAGAATATTTAAGGTTTTTGTCATAAAACCCCAATCTATGTCTATTAAATGGTGGGTCATCTGTTTGAAAAATAATATATTCCTTTCAGCAGGGCCTAAAATGATATCATTTATAACATCTGAACCATTATTAAGCTGACAGGCTATGATTTGGTCTTTAACAGGATGGACAGCCTCTGTAGGTGTGCGCAATAAATAATGTGCATATAAAGGCTCGTCAAATGCTTGAACATCAGGTCTTTCTCCAAATGAATACATAAAAGCGGTACTCACATTCCTTGGACTGGACCAAACATTCAATCGGGTTGGATTTGGAATCATTCAAATTTTTTTCGAATATAGGTCGATTTTTTCATTTTAAAATATCCATTTCATCAAAATAATGTTAATAGCTTTACTATTTTGATATTATGTTTGTTTTTATTATATTATAAAACCTAATTTCTGACTTGTGGCACGATTTTTAATTATCTGGACCTTGTTGAGTTATTTACAGAGCGGTCGAACAGTATTGTTCGCTGGAAATAAACCATTGGAGGGTTTATATCCTGGGTTTGTGTTAACGCTCAATGGCTATCAACTTACAGGACAAATTGGTGACATTATGGAAATGAATGGAAATCATTCTGTTATTTTTGTCAACGATTTTGGTTCCATATACAGTTATCACCCAAGGATGATTAGTGGTTTTTATTTGAAAACAGAAACAAATTCGTTGTTTTATGAAAGTAAGTTCGACGGTAAACACTGGTTATATCTCCAACTCTTATTTCGGGAAAAAGGCGTTTCTCTTTATCAGCTGCCGGTAGATAGAATCCAATGGATATATGATAAAGGTATGTCTAGACCTTTCACCTATCCAGTCATTGAATATTTCCTGGATGTATCCAGCCTAGGTAATCCGATAAAATTAACAAGGGCAACTTACAGGAAAAAACTTATGATGTTGTTTAAAAAGAGAAATCTTGATTTAGCCTCAAAAATAGGTAAGCCAGGATATCGGTTTCAGAATTTGCCGGAAATAATCAGGCAATTCACACAAAGTCTACTTGACAAGGAAAAAATATTACTTTAGTATTATTTACATCGGATCTTCACTGGTTTCCTGGTAAAAGGAAACATCTGTATGTATAAAATGTAACAGGATAGCTACTGCAAAAGGATTATTTCCCTTTCCTATGCCACAATTTTGAACGAGGTCTTTTTGGGGTAAATAGTGCAGGTAATAACCATATTCTGACACCATAGCAACCGTATCGTTTTTAATTTGTTCTGCAAAATCTATTAAATCAAATCTGGATAAACCTTGAAAAATCAGCCAGTTCATCAATAATGACATGCCCCCCCGGCCCGGTTTTTCTAATTGAGTAACATCGGCATAAAGAGAATTTGAGGCAAGTTTATAAAAGTCAGGTTTCTCAAAATTTAAACGCAAAGCACCCAGCATAGCTTCTGCTTGTTCTTGAACGGGTATACCTGCCAGTAGAGGCAGCAAGCCGCCAATGGAACCCGATAGTGGAAGTTCTTTAGTAATTAAATCATACCCGCGATAGATACCATATTCCTCGTCCCACAATTCTTCATTCATACTGTAAAGAGCCAGTTCATTCCACTGAATGATTTCGCTCACATTTTTCCTGATGAATTTCCCCATAGCTATTAAGGCCTCATTGGACCAACAAAGGAGGGTATTGACTACAGGATCTTTCATAGCCCATTCTTTTTCAGGCTTTTGAGAGGAAATCAGATGGTCTTTTTGCTTGTTGAACAGGGCTGCTGAAATATCCTCCTCCGTCAATTGAGTTCTTTTTTTCCATGCGCTTAAGGATTCATCCCAGGCACAGGACGTTGGCAGAAGGGATTCAATGGGGTGAAAAATGGAAACAAGCCCATCTTCCTCAATATCTCTATGCTCGTACCAATAGAGGTGCGAATGAACCAACTTTTCAAAATACTTCTTAACAAGCTTCCGACCTATTTTTTTATCTTCAATCTCTTGAACATATTGCCAGATGATACCTGCATGAAGGGGAACTTGTATAAAATGGGTATCAATACCCTTTATAAACAAGGCCATCCGCCCATCTTCCTGCTGACTTTCAAATAAAGTATCTAATATGCTTTCCGCTTTTTCCAAAGGGAGTTTTGAGCCGCCAAGTAAATAGAAATAGGGGGAGAAATAAGGCTCCGTTTTAAAATCATGTAATTGATCGTCTGTTAGTTCAATGGAAGATTGAAATAATTTGCCTGCTGCGTTCATAAATCTGATTTCATCATAGTATCGTAAATATTCAAAGATATTGATATTTTTTTTAATGTAATCAAAGTATTTATAATTTATATGTGCTAATTAGTTATTTTTATGGTATTTAGGTTGTAAAATTACTTGATATGGTTCCGATTCGCTGGGGGATTATAGCTCCGGGAAGGATAGCAAATAAATTTGCTTCCGATTTTTCTTTGATTCATAATCATTCTATTACCTCTGTTGCCAGTAAGAACATTGAGCGAGCCAGGATGTTTGCAGATAAATTTAACCTGTACTCATTTTATGGAGATTACAGGGAGATGTTGATAAAGGAAAAGCTCGATGTAGTATATATTGCTTCACCTCATTCCTTTCATTTTGAACAGGCAAAAATGTGCCTCGAAATGGGGGTTTCTGTTCTTTGTGAAAAGCCGGTAACCATTCATTCGGGTCAGTTAAAGCAACTGCTAACTCTTGCCGCCGAAAAGAGATTATTCTTTATGGAGGCTCTATGGACCGTTTTTCTTCCTACATATACCCAAATTTTTGAACGCATACAACGTGGGGATATTGGATCGGTAATTTGCGTGAAAGCTGACTTTGGGTTTCAAATGCCTTTCGATCAGGATAGCAGGCTTTTTAATCCTTCTTTAGGCGGAGGTAGTCTGCTGGATATTGGTATTTATCCTCTATTATTAGCTACTTTAAATCTTGGTTATCCTGAAGAAATTAAAGCTCTGGCCTCCTTGACTGAACTACAGGTTGATGATGAAATCGTGGCAATTCTAAAATATAAAAATAGGGGTTTAGCTCAAATTCAATCTACCATACGTGCAAATACCAGAACAGAGGCCTTCATTTATGGTGAAAATGGAAGTATTTGGGTGCCTAACAGGTGGATAGATAGCCAAAAATTTTATGTGTTAAAATCAGACGCGCAAGTAGAATTGATTCATTCTCCGTGGAAGGGTTTTGGTTACCAATTCCAGATTTTAGCCGTTGAAAAATGCTTGGCTCAGGGTCTGATTGAAAACCCATTGGTTCCTCATTCCCTCAGTCTTCAGCTGATGAATCAAATGGATGAAATAAGAAAACAAACGGGAATTATCTATCCGGAAGATGCGTTTAATATCGAATAATTACCTTTAATTTTCACCACAATTCATTCCCTAATAGTATTTTATTATTTTGATCCCGAATTTCAAATTTTACAGCAGGTTTGCTCCAGTCTATGTAAAGTAAGCCGAAGTTTAAACTGACAATTAATTTCCCAATACGGTGTTTATTAGGTTCTTCTCTTAATTCGCCCCAGGTATGTGTCAGTCCACTACTGGTTATTTCGGGCAGGTCAAGGTCATTTGTCTTAATCCTGCTGTATTCCGCAATGTGCCTGTCCCCACTTAAAACGATAGGATTCTTTGGCTTTGTTTCAGTTAACAAATCTAATAACCGTTTCCTTGCTTTGGGAAAATTAGCCCATTTTTCAAATCCTTGTTCTTCAGAGATAACCTGAATGCCATTAGCAATAATATGAACATCAGCCTCACTGTTAGTTAACTCCTTTTTTAACCATGCCCATTGCTCCTCCCCGAGAATATCACCTGTCTGATTTATTTCATATCTTTTTCCTTCTATTTTACTTGATTCCAAAGCGTCCCGAAAGTATCTGGAGTCAACCAATAATAGCTTTATTTTTTGTCCTTTCGGCCCAAAAGTATAAGATTGATAAGCGCCCTCATAGTTCCAAACCTGTGCATCTCTAGGTACATCCAGAAAATCGAGCATTAATTTTTTGCTTTCCCGCTTAAATGGATATTCCTTGCCTCCATCATTTACTCCGTAGTCATGGTCATCCCAAATACCCGTTATTTGTGTTTTTTTTCTAAAAGCAGAATAATCTTTTCCGCTTTTTTGTTTCATGTATTTATCGAGTAAGACCTTCATATCGTCACTGTCACCGTAGATATTATCTCCCGTCCAGATCCAAAGATCGGGTTCATTTTGAGCAACGGCCTTCCAAATATCCTGTGGAAGATCCTGCCTGTCGCATGAACCAAAAGCTATGGTTGTTATAGCTTTTTTGGTGTTCCATTTTTGACCTTCATATAGCGCCTCCTTCTCTGAAGTTGCTTTTTTTGATATTTGGCAGCCTGAAAGAAACACAAAAGTGAACAAAAGGAAATTCAGCTTTTTCATGAGATAATGTTTTATCAAAGATAGCATTAAATGTAGTCAAAGATTGGAATTTTACCCTAAATTCGGATTTTATTGCATTTTTTAATGGCAAAATTTAAATGGTTATATTAATTTATTATGCCATTATAATTATGTGATTTTTATTTATTTAAAAATATAATACTGATTTTGGAGGAAGGATAAGGCAACTACAGGCTATTTTTTTGAAATCCTTTAGGTTAGCCTTCGTAAAATTATGTGTAAAGACAGGCGGATAAAGCTTATCTAAAAAGGAATTTAAGTTGCATAGAACTTTTAAAAAAGGTAAATTTACGCTTCGTTTTGCCCTTTCCTTTATATACCAATTTTTTAAAAAATTTAGTTAATCCTTTCACCTCATCAGGGCGTGGGCTTATTATAATTATGGAAAATAGCAAAATTAAACCTATCATTTCGAAAGGGCTTTACACGCCGCAATTGGAAAGTGATGCCTGTGGTACCGGACTTATCGCCAATCTTAAAGGAAATAAGTCTCACGAATTAATAGACCAAGCCTTACAAATGCTTGAAAACATGGAGCATCGTGGCGCCTGTGGTTGTGAACCAAATACAGGCGATGGTGCGGGCATTTTAATACAAATCCCTCATTTGTTTTTCCAGCATAAGGCAAAGGAACTTGGTTTTTCCTTACCCGATATGGGTTTATATGGGGTTGGAATGATCTTTTTTCCTATGGATCGCGTGCTAAGGGATCAATGCCGTGTTCTTCTAAATGATTATATCGATGAATGTGATTTTGAATTAATAGGATATCGCGACGTACCAACTCAAAATGAATCGCTCGGTGCTTCTGCTTTAATGGTGGAACCTAAGATTGAACAGGTATTTGTAAAACCTAAATCTCCATTGGACAAAAAATCTTTGGAGAGAAAGTTATATATATTAAGAAAATTTGCCACCCACAATATTTATCATACTTACCCTCAGGCTAAGGATCATTTTTATATTCTTTCTTTTTCCTATAAAACTATTATCTATAAAGGTCAGCTAACTACCTACCAATTAAAACCTTACTTTCTCGATTTACAGGATGAACTTTGCACCTCTGCCATTGCCCTCATCCACTCCAGATTTTCCACTAATACAGTGCCTAAATGGAAATTGGCACAGCCTTTTCGGTATATAGCGCATAATGGAGAAATTAATACCATAACAGGAAATATAAACTGGTGGAGATCAAAAGAAAAAGAACTGGTTGCCGCTATTTTTACTCCGGAAGAACTGGAAAAACTTAAACCTATTTGCGGGGAGAGCTTATCCGATTCCGGAAATTTTGATAATGTTTTAGAGTATATTGTTCTTTCAGGATTCTCCCTGCCACACGCTTTGATGATGATGATTCCTGAAGCCTGGGAAGAAGCTGATAGAATGAAAGACGAAAAAAGAGCCTTTTATGAATATCACAGAACGCTCTCTGAACCTTGGGATGGTCCTGCCTCTATCTGTTTTACTGACGGTATTGTTGTGGGTGCAACCCTCGATCGAAATGGATTACGACCCTCCCGATATTGTTTGCTGGATGATAGCACACTTATCGTTGCTTCAGAAGCGGGTGCCCTGCCTGTCGATCAGAGTAAAGTGGTATTAAAGGGCAGATTACAACCTGGAAAAATGCTTATCGCTGACTTAGATGAACACAGAGTCGTTGGCGATGAAGAATTGAAGAGAATAATTTGTGAGCGTTTTCCTTATCGTCAGTGGTTAAATGATCACAAAATTAATCTGAAGGACCTTCCCCTCACTTCTTCCGTGTCTTATCAGCAGGACGAGAAGACTTTATTGAGAAATCAACACCTGCACGGGTATTCAAAGGAAGACATCAGTGTTCTTATGTTACCCATGATGGTTGATGGGCAAGAGCCTCTCGGTTCTATGGGCATTGATACCCCTCTGGCCGTGCTTTCACATCATTCTCAGCATTTGTCAAACTATTTTAAACAATTATTTGCACAGGTAACAAATCCGCCAATCGACCCAATAAGGGAAAGGTCGGTGATGTCCATTTTTGCTATGTTGGGAGGTGCGCCAAATCACATGAATCTGACACCGGAAAGGGCGAATTTTATACATTTGGAAAGTCCCATTCTGTCGAATGCCGAGCTAACAAAAATAAGAGATATTTCTGTAGGTCCATTTAAATCAGGCGTTGTCAATCTTGTTTTTAAAGCGGACGGACAAGCAGGACGATTAAAAGCGGCCATAGACCATATTTGTGCCGTGGCCGAAGATATGGTTAGAAACGGATTTACTATTCTGATTTTATCCGATAGAAATGCCGATGCTTTTCAAGCACCAATTCCTTCCTTACTTGCCGTAGGCGCTATTCATCATCATCTGGTTAAGGAGGGCCTACGAGGTTCAACTTCCCTGGTGTTAGAAGTCGGCGACACACGCGAGGTTCATCATTTTGCCACGCTGTTGGGCTATGGTGCCTCGGCAATAAATCCTTATTTATCGTTCGCCACCATCGCTGATCTATTAAACAGAGGGAGAGTTAAAGTGGATATGACCCTGGAAAAGGCGATTTACACCTTTAAAAAATCAATTGATAAAGGCATCTTGAAAATTATGTCTAAAATTGGTATTTCTACCCTTCAATCTTATCAGGGGGCTCAAATATTTGAAGCACTGGGTTTAGCCACAGAGGTGGTCGACAAATGTTTTAAAGGGACTATCTCCAGGATCGAAGGCATTGGTTTTGATGGTATTGCGCAGGAAATTCTGGAGCGCCAACACAGAGCTTATCCTACTCAGGGCGGACATGACTCTCAATTGGACGTCGGTGGCATTTATCAGTGGAAAGTTAAAGGGGAAGCCCATCTTTTTAATCCGCAATCTATCCATTATTTGCAAATTGCTGCCAGGAATAATGATCAGGCGGCTTACAATAAATACGCAGAAGTAATCAATGAACAGAGTGTTCAAGCATTAACTTTAAGAGGATTACTCACTTTTCGACGTGGTAATCCTATACCTATTGAAGAGGTTGAACCTGTAGAAAATATCCTAAAGAGATTCGCCACCGGTGCCATGTCTTTTGGTTCCATTTCTCATGAGGCGCACGCAACGCTTGCTATTGCAATGAATAGAATAGGGGGGAAAAGTAATTCTGGCGAAGGTGGTGAGGACGAAATCCGTTTTCAACCTAAAGAAAATGGCGATTGGGAAAGATCCGCTATAAAACAAGTAGCGTCGGGTCGATTTGGTGTTACAAGTTATTATTTGGCCAATGCCGATGAATTGCAAATTAAAATGGCCCAGGGGGCTAAACCCGGAGAAGGGGGACAGCTGCCCGGTCATAAAGTGGATGACTGGATCGGTAGAGTAAGGCATTCTACCCCTGGCGTTGGCCTCATTTCTCCGCCGCCTCACCATGATATTTATTCCATTGAAGATTTAGCTCAATTAATTTTTGATTTGAAAAATGCAAATCCTGTAGCAAG
>BJGN01000025.1 GCA_014190515.1 Bacteroidota bacterium | reverse complement strand
GTGTCGATAGGCCTGTTTATAATGTCAATCGTTGGAATTTGAGCCAATGTATTTAAAAAATAATGATCATCGGTGATAGCTCCAACCTGGTCATTAACAAAATAGTTTCCATAGCCCATAGCCTGGCCCAATGTCCATACTTTTTCGACTACATTTCCAGCAAATTGCACTGATATTTCCTCTTTTGCAAATCTTGCTCCCGAGGCACCAACCATATCCAGAAGGATACCAAAATCAGGTTTGGCATTAGCAGGATAGATTAAATTTCTTGAAAAATATTGACTGCCTAGACACCAGTATTCTGATGCTCCACCATTACTATCTCCATAATCTTCTAAGTCGAAAAACACCAGATCAACGCCAAAATCTACCGGATTAAGTTGTAATTGCCTGGCAATTTCCAATAATACACCAACGCCACTTGCTCCGTCGTCAGCTCCTAAAACGGGCCTTTTTTTATCCCCAATGGTAAGGGGTGAATCGGTAAATGGTCTTGAATCCCAATGAGCACACAATAATATTCTTCTTTGTGCAGCAGGGTTAAATTTACCGATGATATTATTACCGTTCAATATTTTACCATCGAATGATTTAGCGGTAAACTTTTGCTCAATAACATCAGCTCCGAAGGATTTTAGGGAAGAGGAAAGATAATTTTGGCAGGCAATATGTGCTGGGGAATTGGGAATTCTGGGTCCAAAAGCTACCTGTTGAGCAACATATTTAAAGGCGGAATCTCTCTCAAATTTAGGCACTTTAATAGTAATTTCCTTTTCCGCTGCCTTGTTTTTGGCATCGGATTGGCAACTTTGAAGGGCTGAAAAAAAGAGCAACCCAAGGATGAAAAGAATTCTGATATTCATAAAAAAGAATTAAACATGAATAAAAAATTTTCTTATTATAACGAGAAATGGGTCCAACCCTGAGCCGTAATGGCATGTCTGTTTCCACCTTTCGTATGCAGTGTTACGCCGTCTTCCGCCGGGACTATTTCCCCGATAATATAAATATCAGTTAAAAACTTTATTTTATCAATATCTCCTGGCTTCACGGTAAATAAAAGCTCATAATCTTCCCCGCCACTCAAAGCACAGGTAATGGGGTCAAGTCCAAATTGAATGGCTTGTAGTTCAGTATCAATTAACAAGGGTACCCCTTCTTCTTCAATAAAGGCACCTACATTTGATTGCTTGCACAAGTGAAAAACCTCTGAAGCAAGACCATCAGAAATATCCATCATAGAGGTAGGAATAATATTGTTTTTGTCAAATAAATCAATAATATCAACCCTTGCTTCCGGTTTTAATTGTCTGCCTATGAGGTAATTATTTTCACCAAAATCTGGTTGAATTTCCGGGTTATCTAAGAATAATCTTTTTTCTCTTTCCAGTAATTGTAACCCTAAATAAGCCGCCCCTAAGTCTCCGGAAACACAGATCAAATCACCAACTTTCGCCCCATTTCTGTAAACCAGTTTTTCCTGAAGACCCTGGCCTACTGCAGTAATACTTAGTACCAATCCTCTGGGTGAAGAGGTGGTATCGCCTCCGGCCAGATCCACACCATATCTTTCACATGCTTTTTTAATTCCCCAGTATAACTCTTCAACGGCTTCCACGGAGAAGCGATTGGAAATACCAATGCTGACGAAAATCTGTTTTGGTATAGCATTCATTGCATAAATATCAGATAAGTTCACAACAACTGCCTTATAACCAAGATGTTTAAGAGGATGATACATTAAATCGAAATGTATGCCTTCGATAAGCATATCAGTGCTTACCACTGTTTTAAATCCTTCATTGTCAATGACGGCCGCATCATCTCCGATACCTTTAAGGGTAGATTTATTTACAACAGAAAATGGTTTAACTACTTTGTCAATGAGACCAAATTCTCCAATAGTATGTATCTCCGTTCTCGTTGTTTCTTTATTATCTGAGGTGTTCATTCCTTTAGTTTTTGTTTTTATCGATAAATAAATCTGACTTGTAATACATCCATAAATTTGGAATGGATGGACCCAGACAGGTGCTTTTTTCAAACGAAGGTAATTTTAAGCCGCATGCCTGTACTAAATCATAAGAAAGAGATTTCATCTGACATTGATTATCTTCTAAATACAATAATTTTCCTGATGTTGTTTCAGTCAGGCATTCATAATCTGCAAAGGCAGCCGCATGGTTTACCGTATTTTGTAAAAAAGAAAGCACGTGAACGTTAATGTTTTTATCAGCCAGAATTTTCGCAGATGTGCATATATCTTGTTGAGGATGCGGACAGGTGTTAGCACCGTCACTAATAACAATCAATGACTTACGTGAATTTGAATGAGTTGAAAATAAATCGGGTGAAAGAGCCAGCATTTTAGCTAATGGCGTACTCCCTTCTGGTAAAATACTGGAAATGGTGTTTTGAATATCTTTTATTGAGGTTGTTCCTACTTTTTTCCAGACTGTTTGAGGTGTATGGCAGTCCCCTCCAATACTACCAATACCAACCTGCTTGTCGTTCACTAAAATACCTAAAATCCGGTTGGTGAGCCATTGTGCCGTCCGGAAGCGGTCTAAACCGCTGCAAGTCACTTTTTCAGTTATCATTGATCCGGAAATATCTACTAAAAAAACTACTTCGTCGTTCGGCTGAATAGTTAATTTATTTAGTAGCGCGGCTTCCCAGTCAGCTGATATTTGATCTACATTTAATACTGGTTTTTTAATAATTGGGGCCGAAAAATCTAAACACAAGGTGTCATTTAACAGGCTAAAGTTTTGTTGTGCATATATATTGGAAGGATCAGCAAATAGTGATTTTTGAAAATATGAGGCGGACCTGAACAAACTGACAGGGAAGATGTGCCCATGTAATTTCATTTTATTGGATTTATCAATATTCATCCCCTGATTGGCAAAAATCGAAAAGCCAATGGCATTGTGTATGATACTCACCATCGTTTTCTCACCCATTGATTCAAAGGTTTTCTGCGCAGTTTTAAGGGATATCTGTGCCTCATCAAAACGGGTGTTGTAGATCTGAATCATTCCTTTGAAAAAACTAATTAATGCTTTTTTCTCTTGTATGTCAGATTCATTTCCTTTGATTAATTCGGTGGATTGTCGCAAT
Source organism: Bacteroidota bacterium (assembly GCA_014190515.1). Classification (GTDB taxonomy): domain Bacteria; phylum Bacteroidota; class Bacteroidia; order Chitinophagales; family Saprospiraceae; genus BJGN01. The sequence continues at coordinate 26,169 of BJGN01000025.1, read as the reverse complement.
AGCTCTTCCGCTTCTTTTAATCTGTTTAGTTTCCCCTGTGTCAGAGAATACGACAAACAAAATGAAAAATTGGTGGGGATATTAGCGTGAGCTGAATGAAAATACTGATTAGCCAGGGTAATGTTGCCTTCTTTGAAATGATTGACCCCTGTAAAATAGTCTTGAAAAGCTTTCGTTGGATTACCTTTTATCAGCGAAACTGGCGGATTTATCCATCCAGTCAACATGATTAAAAGCAATATTCTGAAACCAATAAACATCAGGAAAAAATGTAATTAAGGAACAAAGCGTAAGGCAATAAACTGAGCGATAATACCAATAATAAAACCGCCATACACCTGCATGGGTTGGTGCGCTTTTAAATATAACCGACTACTGCCAACGAGCCCAGCAATGAGCACAAATATTAAAAAAATCAACGGAAGGGGTATCAAATAAATGGCGTCATTCAGTCCTTGAAACAATAGTTCGGCCTCTTTGTGTTGAAAAAGAAAAACCAGAATAAATCCTAAAATTCCGCCAATGCCCACAGTATGCGCACTGATTTTATCAAAAATATTGATGAAAAAAGCAAGGAATAAACCAATAGATGCGCCTAAAATAGCTCTGCTAAAGGAAGGGGGTATGTCTGGATTATCTAATAAATTTCTAAACATCCAAAGGTAGAAGATACCCGTTATTATATAAGGTGCAATTCTATCTTCTTTTTCAGGCAGTTCAATAGATTTTGCCAGGCCTATAAAGGTTAGCATTAAAACAGCAAAGGCGGGGATAAAAAAAGTAGTTAAAAATATTCTCATAAATAGAATAACCGCTCCGGAATCTGACCATTTGGTGAATCCAAAATCAAAAGGATTAATAAAAAGCAACAATATATAAATATAAGTGATGGCTAATAAAGGGTGGGTTATCCACGATATAAAGCTTGCGGAAGTACGAAGCATATTTTTTTAAGCTAAATATAAGGTTTGTAGTGGAATAAATACAACCTTATACTAAATTCATTACATCTTTAGAATAAATGTACCTTATATTAGCGTTATAATTGAATTAATTGAATAACTAAATGTATAACATGAGAACGACCCTTCGGCTAGCTAATGGTTTCGTCCAAAAAGGGATGATGGCCACTTTGTTCTTTCTTTTCTTTGCCGTTTTAACTCACGCACAAAGAGTAGCTTGTGTTGATATGAGTAAAATACTGGAAAATTTAGGTGACTATAAAGCAGCTCAACTTGAATTAGATGAAATGAGCGCACGCTGGAAACAAGAAATTGCCCAGGAATATGACAAAATTAAGGCAATTTATAACAGGTATCAGTCGGAACAAGTCTTATTAAGTGATGAACAAAGAAAATCGAGAGAGGACGAGATCATGATGAGAGAAAAAGAAGTGAGAGATTTACAAAATTCGAGGTTTGGTCCTGATGGCCAACTGTTTAAACGAAGACAGGAACTCGTACGTCCAATTCAGGACAGGGTATATGCCGTCATTGAAACTTATGCAACAGAGAGAGGGTTCGATTTTATTTTTGATAAAGCGAGCGCGTCCGGAATAATCTTTTCAACGCCAGCTTTTGATAAAACAGAGGATATTAGACGTATTTTAGGGAAATAACGGGTTTTTTGCAGAAAATAGTCACTTTTTTCTTACATTCGCGCCACAACATTTTAAAAAGCGCATTAAATTAAATACTTTATGAGAAACATCATTTTATTAGCCGCTGTAGTCCTTATGGGTGTTATGGGCGAAAATACTTTAAGTGCTCAAAAATTTGGATATTTAAATTCTCAGGCAATTCTTGCAGAGTTACCCGAAGTTAAACAGTCTGAAGCTGAACTTGAAGCTTTGCAAAAGCAGTTGCAGAAAAAGGGACAAACCATGTTGGAATCACTTCAAGCTGATTATCAGGTTATGCAAAAGAAAGTTGATAGCGGCGAATTGTCTCCTAAAATGCAAGAGGAGGAAGGAAAAAAATTACAGGTTCGCGAGGAAGAGTTAAATAAATTTCAACAGGAGATGATGAATACCCTGCAGGAAAAAAGAAATACACTCCTCAAACCTATTTATGACAAGTTGACCGCAGCTTTAAAAGTCGTAGCTCAAGAAAATGGTTACGCTTATATTTTCGATCAGTCTATTCTTTTGTTTTCTGATCCTGCAGGTGATGTCAGTGCGCTCGTTAAAGCTAAATTAACAGCAGCTAATTAATAAATTTCAATACTCTTTATGGCTTCGTGCCGTCCTATAGGTATTTTTGATTCTGGCGTTGGGGGCTTAACAGTCGCCAACGCCATTTCTTTGTTGTTGCCTAATGAATCCATATTCTATATCGGTGATACCGCTCGTATTCCTTATGGAAATAAATCAAAGGACGATATTGAAAAATTCAGTTTGGAAATGACTAAATTCCTGCTGGATAAAGATTGTAAAGCTATTGTAATTGCCTGTAATACAGCTTCGGCGTATGCTTTGGAAGCTGTGAGAAATACTTATCCTGCCATTCCTGTCATTGCTATGGAACCCGCCGTAAAACCTGCCATAGAGCATTCTAAAACAAGGGCTATTGGGGTATTAGCTACGCTGGGTACTTTGAAAAGTGATAGGTACAGTCATCTTAAAAATAAATTTGGTCAAGGCATTCATATTTTGGAGAATCCTTGCCTCGGATTGGTTGATAACATTGAAGCAGGAAAATGGAACGATCCGGAAACTATTTTGCTGCTGGAGACCATCCTTAAGCCTATGGTGGATGCTCAGGTGGATCACATTGTTTTGGGCTGTACCCATTATCCTATCGTTATTCCCCTCATTGCCAATATTATGGGCGATTCCGTGCAACTCGTAAATCCGGCGCCAGCTATTGCTAAACAAGTTTACAGGCAATTAGCCGAACGCAATTTGTTGTGTGTCGATACCGATGTAAAAGAAAATAGCCCAAAACATACGGTTTGGGCTACTGGTTCTACGCTAAGTTTTAACTATCTTCTGAAAGAATTATTACCAAACAGTGAACTGATTCATTGGTAATTATCTTGGGTATTACACTTTATTTATGAGAGATTTCTTAGAAAGGAATAGTTGTAATTCCTGGTTGATTACCAATTCATTGTTCTGAAGCGTATTCCACTTCTTCAAATCTTCTACTTTCACTTTAAATAAATTAGCAATACTTTCTAAGGTCTCATCTTTGCTAATCACATAGGTGGTTTGAAATAAATCCTTTTGATTTTCAACTTCTTTTGCCATTATTTTACGTAGTTGACCAATTCCTTCCGCCGGCAAAATAATCAAATGCCCAAGTTCAGAACGGGGTATTTGATGTTGTTTAAAGGAAGGGTTCAGTTTTGAAATCGCTCCAACAGATAATTGTGTGGCTTTCGCTATCTGTTCAAATGACATCTGCTGGTGAACTCTCACTGAACGAAATCCCTCCTTAGCCATCACAGGAGACTTTGGAATAAGATTGTGCTGCGCGTAAAATTTAGAAACGTAAGCTGCTGCAACAAAGGCAGGTACATACACCTGTGTTTCTCTCGGTAGATATTTACTTAATTTACTGTACTCTTTAGATCCCGCTAATTTAACAGCAGAAAGTACTTTTGAAGGTCCACTGTTGTAAGCAATTAGCACTAATCCCCAATCTCCAAATTGATCGTATAACGCTGACAACATTTTTACAGCAGCCAGAGTAGATTTATAAACATCCATGCGCTCATCCAATAAAGGATTTACAGTAAGCCCATAATTACGGGCAGTGTGCGGCATCAACTGCCATAAACCAGCTGCACCAGCGCTAGATGAAACACCCGCATTCATGCCTGATTCTATAACAGGGAGATAACGTAATATTTCAGGTAAACCTTCTTTTTGTAATTGTGCATCAAAAATAGCATGGTATAATGCTGATCTGCCAAGCATAGCCTCGGTCTCATTTCTTCCCAGGATAGTGTAATTCTGAATTCTACTTAGTAAGTCATCATTTACCTCAAATTGCATAGGCAATTTTAATGTGGCTAATCTGTCACTAACCATTTTATGGGTAGTTGACGACCACGGCTCGGAAATGTCCGCGGATTTAAGTGGGTTGGTTAACGCAACAACAATTAGCATCATAATGCTGGTTATTGCATTTTTTGTTTTGTTTTTCATAGGACTAAATCGGACAAAACAACGATAAATAAAAATTTCATCAGCTGTTTCGCCACTTGGAGCCTAAACTCCTTTTGTGTGTTCATGGAATATGATGCAAAATTAAGCCCTTTACACGAACAATTCCATTGTTTTTTGAGATTGACGATAACATTAACATTTCAAAACACCTTTAAAATAAAAGCTTTTGAAGGCAAATCGGCCTGTAACTCCCTATTTCATTGACCTTACAGATTATAAAAATTATTAATTTCAGGAAAATTAAATTTGTTTTTTTTCGGTAAAACAAATTTTTTAAGAAAAAATTAACTTTTTTATTAACAAAAAAGGGATATTTATTTGTCGTTGGAACGAATTTAGCTGATCGTTACATATATATGAAAAAGCCAAACAATGGATACTTTTTCATTCTCATCAGAAAAATTGCGCGATATTCAATCATTGATTTTACATTTTGATAAGGTTAAGGTTCAATTGGTAAAAAACAAGCAACCAAATTTAATTCCCTTTCATGATACTTATTTTCTAATTACAAAATCGGTATTTAGTAAATTAGGCACAGGTTTTTTTGAGAATGATGAAAATATGACCTCTTTTGTTCTGTCATTTGCTAAGTTCTATTTTGATGCCTTAGACAAATATTTCAAAGGAGAATCTGTTTCTTCTGCCTGGAAATTTATGTTTAATCAATGTGAAAAAAATCACTTGCCTCGATTTGTTTATCTTTTATTAGGAGTTCATGCTCACATTAATCAGGATCTTTCCTTGTGCGTTAGAACATTAGATTTTGGTATAGCATTTAAAAACGATTACCTCGCCATAAATCACATCATAAAAGGGAAACTAGCAGAGGCAATAGCTCAATTAAATGAAAAATCTATTGTTTTGAAGCGCATTTTACGAAATGGCTTGTTTCTATATCAAATGCCTATGCACCAAATCATTGTCTTATGCAGAAATCTGGCTTGGGATAAAAGCCAGGAGGTAGCTACTGCCGAATTAGCTTATGCTTAAATGATTCAATAATTGTGGGTAAAAAAAACTGAATGCTTCTTTGGGCATAGTATGGCCCATCCCTTCCACAATGATTAATTTTGCGGTTTTATTCAAAGAAGCTAACTTATACGCATGGTTTACAGGAACAATTGGATCCGCACTGCCATGTATAACCAAAAAGGGTATATTAATTTGGGGGATTTCTTGAATCCTTGAACCAGAGGCAATGATAGCGCAAAATTGTTGATACCTTGCTTTGGGATTTTGTCCTTTTCTGATGTCAATGCCCTCGGTTACTATTTTTCTGAGTTGTTCCTCATCGTATCGAAATTTAGTTCCATTTAAATATCGATACATTTTCATGTAAAATTTGACAGTAATTTGAGGATGAAGAACGGGGTGATTTATTTGGAAATGTCTAAATAGAAAAGGTAAAAGAGGGAAATATAATTTTTCCTGCCATTTTTTTGTTAAGCTTACATCATACATAAAAGCCGATGACATGATAGAACATATCGATAAAATTCTCTCGGAAAATGATATAGCCAGTCTCTGCGCAATCATTCCCCCCATAGAAACGCCAACAAGATGGACTTTTGGAAGATGTAAATAATCAAGTAGAAAAATGGAATCTTGTGCCATATCTTCTAAGGTATAAGGGCTTTTTCTATGCCATGTGTCATTCAACCAAGTAGATTTTCCTATATCCCGGTTGTCAAACCGAATGCAATAAAAGTCATTATCCAATAACGGTTGAATGAATTCTTCAGTGAATGCAAGACATTGCGCATCTAAACCCATAATTAATAAAATAGGAGGATTCGCTTCGTTTCCAAAAGTCTCGTAATACAGGTCTATCTTATTAGGAAGCGATGCTATTCCAAATCTTGTTGGGTTCATTTAATGGTTAATTTTGTACCTTAGTTGTCGCAATTCCAATAAATATGCGCATTTTATTTCTTTTTTCAGCCTTTTTTATTCAAAATCTGATATTTGGTCAAGTTTTGCCATTCGTTGAATTAACGGAAGATAAAAATGAGGTGGTGCTGGACATCCGCTACGCAACATCGGATAATTTTACAAATACCAGGCTTTACGATTGTGGGCGTTGTTTCCTTCACCCAACTGTAGCCAAAGCTTTGCAACGTGCCTCGGAAGATTTTAAAAAACAAGGATATAAAATCATTTTGTTTGATTGCTACCGGCCGCTTTCCATACAACGAAAGTTATGGGCAAAAGTACCTGATGCCAGGTATGTTACCCCGCCAGCTAAGGGTTCAATGCATAATAGAGGCGCTGCAATAGATATTTCCCTTCAGGAAATTAAGTCAAAAAAGGAGTTGGACATGGGAACACCTTATGATTTTTTTGGTAAAGAGGCTTACATGGATTATCAGGGACTATCGGCAGTAGCCTCTAAAAATAGGAAAATATTGCATACTACGCTGATGAAATATGGATTTAAGCCTATCAGGACAGAGTGGTGGCATTTCTCTTTTAGTGGCAGCGGTGCCACTATCTCGGAGTGGAACTGGACCTGCCCATAAACTATGATTAACACCTCTTTAACATTTATTTTCATTTTATATAGACCTTTATACAAACATTGTCGGTTTTAATAATACCTTAAATTTTATTCAAATGCGATACTCCTATTTTATACTTATTCTCTTTTTGTCTAATGCAGCGGCTATCGCTCAAAAGGACACGGTTTTTATTTGGGTGGATGGCCTATGTGGCATGTGCAAAAATAGAATTGAAAAAGAAGCTTTAAAGGTAGAAGGTGTCGGTGCGGTCAATTATAATGTGTACAATAATATTTTATCGGTTGTGCCTTCATCTGCCGCTTTCAATAATAATACATTGCAAATGGCCATTGCTGGTATTGGGCATGATACAGAAAAATACAAGGCAGATTCCCTGGTGTATGAAAGTTTACACGAATGTTGCCATTATCGGGATCCGGAAATTAGAGCCGATCATTTAGAGAAATTAGATGCCTCATCCATTATTTCAGGCACTGTTTATTTAAAAGGTGAGGGTATTAAAATACCTGCCGTAGGTGCTTCGGTTTATTGGGAAGGTACCAATCTGGGTGAATTTACCAATGAAAATGGTGAATTCACCATTCCTCGTGCCGGTACAACTTCTCTTTTGGTTTTTTCCTACGTAGGCGAATCCTCAGATTCTGTAGATATGAGAGGTCAAAGGGAGATAAATATTACCCTCGGTGGGGGGTATGAATTGCAGGCCATTGAAATTAGCTATAAGAAAAAGGCGACGTCTTATTCTTTTTTAACCCCTGGAAAAGTTCAACTCCTGGGGGAAGGAGAATTGGCAAAAGCAGCTTGTTGCAACTTATCGGAAAGTTTTGAAACTACCCCCTCTGTAGATGTTTCTTTCACAGATGCCGTTACCGGAACAAGACAAATTGAAATGTTAGGTCTTTCTGGGGCTAATATGTTGATTACCAGAGAAAATATTCCCGATATCCGTGGCCTTTCCGCGATTTATGGCTTGACTTTCTTGCCTGGAACCTGGGTGGAGGGTATTCAGTTAAGCCCTGGCATTGGTTCTGTAGCTAATGGTTTTGAAAGTATTTCAGGTCAAATAAACGTGGAATTAAAAAAACCTGAAAATAGTGAAAAACTATATTTTAACTTTTATGCCAATGAAATGAATCGCTTTGAGGCTAATTTGAACCTCGCTCATTCCCTGAATGAAAACTTACACACAGGGTTACTCTTGCATGCAAAAAGGCAGAGGGATCAAATGGACAGAAATGAGGATCATTTTATGGACGGCCCCATTGGGGATCAATTTATAGTGGCTAATCGCTGGAAATTTAATACCTCCAATGGAATACAAGGTCAATGGGGCCTTAAAGGTACTTTTATTCAAAATAATAGCGGTCAGTTATCGGGTGAAAATCACGTCCATCCAGGAACTGGCGTTTACAATCCCTGGTTAGCCAGTATGGATACCCGAAGGGTGGAAGGTTGGTATAAAATGGGCTATTTATTCCCCGATAAACCAAAAACAAGTATCGGTTTACAACTTTCAGCTTTAAATCACGATCAAACTGGTTATTTTGGAAAAAGAAAATATGACGCTTTTCAACAATCTTTTTATGCGAATTTACTCTACCAATCTATTATTGGAAGTACAGACCATGTTTTTAAAAGTGGTTTGAGCTATCAATATGATCGCTTTGATGAAACTCTGGGCGAATCAATTTTCCTAAGAAATGAATCTGTTCCTGGCGTTTTTTCTGAGTACACCTATAATTATATAAATAAAGTTTCCCTGGTCGCCGGATTAAGAGCAGATAACCATAATCAATACGGCTTCTTCGTTACTCCGCGTTTTCATTTTCGTTTTTCTCCCAATGAGAGAACAGCTTTTAGATTGGTTTCAGGCAGAGGTCAAAGGACACCCTCTGTTTTTGCTGAAAATATAGGTGCTATGGCTTCTTCCCGTAGTTATCAGATTGTAAATCCTCAGCCTTATATTCCTTATGGTCTGAACGCTGAAGTAGCCTGGAATTCTGGTATTAGTTTTTCTCAGGAATGGCAACTGTTTAATAAACCTACCATCCTAAATATAGAGCTTTTTCATACCCGATTTGTTAACCAGATTGTGGTGGATTACGATGCCAATCCTCAAAAAGTCTTATTCTATAATCTGAATGGAAAATCTTATGCTACCAGCTTTCAATCGCAGGTGGACGTAACCTTTTTTCCCTGGCTTGACGTTCGCCTAGCCTATCGTTTTAATGATGTCAAAACAACCTACCAATTAGATTTACTTCAGCGTCCTTTTGTGTCTAAACACAAGGCATTCGCTAATTTTGCTGTCGAAACTGCTTCGAGTGGATGGAAATTGGATGCAACTATTCAATGGCAAGGTCAGAAAAGAATTCCAGACTTAAGTGGTAATCCGGCAGCAGTTTTCGCCATAGATGAATCGCCCGATTTTTTTATTGTAAATGCTCAGGTAAGTAAATCAATTGGGAAAAAATTAGAACTTTATCTTGGGGTTGAAAATTTACTTAATTATAAACAAGATTATCCTATTATTAGTGCCGACGATCCTTTTAGCGAATGGTTTGATGGCTCCATGGTGTGGGGTCCTGTATTTGGAGGAATGGCCTATACTGGTCTTAGATTTAAGATTGACTCTCCCTCCAAAAATAGATAAATGTATAAGCCACCATGTTTGACAGGCTTTTTCACCGCCCTCATAAAAAAAGCCTCTTTTTTACGCTCGCTTCTGAATCACGGATTTTAAGGATTATTGGATTTCACGGATTATAGGGAACGTCTTCGGTTTAAACTTACTGTTTATTGGACGATGTTATTCTTTGGTATAATCTCAAAGGGCCATAGGTCCGCCATCTTTGTACCACTTAGTTGTTCCAAACCTTCTTTTTCAACAAGGATAAAAGGTATAGTCCGTAGCCACTCTTTATGTAAATGTTTCCAAGTTTTTCTAATTGTTCATCATCTATGAATCCCATTTGCCAGGCTACTTCTTCTATGCAGCCAATTTTTAAGCCCTGTCTTTCTTCAATCACCTGAATAAACTGTCCAGCTTGCATCAATGACTGGTGAGTACCAGTGTCCAACCACGCAATACCTCTTCCCAATACACTAACAGATAATTGTCCGAGAGCTAGATAATGGCGATTTACATCGGTGATTTCGTATTCTCCTCTTGGACTTGGTTGTAGATTTTTTGCTATATCTACAATTTGATTATCATAAAAATATAAGCCGGGAACGGCAAAATTTGATTTTGGATTTTCAGGTTTTTCCTCAATAGAAATAGCCCTGAAATGCTCGTCAAACGAAACTACCCCATACCTTTCCGGATCAGCTACTGCATAGGCAAATACTTTCCCCCCTGTAGGATTGTTTGCAGCTTGCATAATTTCGTTCAAGCCATTTCCGTAAAAAATATTATCTCCAAGAATCAATGCAGCAGAATCACCATTAATAAAAGATTCTCCAAGAACGAACGCCTGTGCTAATCCGTTAGGTTCAAATTGTGGGACGTAAGAAAAATGACAACCGATCTGTGAGCCGTCTCCCAATAATTTTTCAAAATTTGGCAGATCCTCAGGGGTTGATATAATTAAAATATCTTTTATTCCAGCTGACAATAAAGTTGACAGCGGATAATAGATCATAGGTTTGTCGTAAACTGGCATCAATTGTTTACTTACAGCAAGGGTTAAGGGATATAGACGTGTACCTAAGCCACCTGCTAAAATGATTCCTTTCATGTTAAATTAATTAAGTTATTATTTATAATTCTTCTGGCTCTTAAAATGAGTTCTGCTGGTTTAAAAGGTTTTGGCAGGAAATCATCCACATTCAAGTCAAAAGCTGCCATAATACTTTCCTCCTCTTCAGGATCTGCTACTAACAAAATACCTAAAGGAGAGGTGTATTCTTTTCTTAATTTTTCAATAATGGCCAAACCTGTTTTCTTTTTCATATCCAAATCAACAATAAGCATATTTGGCTTTTCGATAGAAATAAAATGTAAAATATCAGATAACTTAGGACAATATAAAACCTGGTAACCGTGTTTTTTAAGCCTGAATTCAATAGCGGATAAAAGGATTTCTTCGCTTTCCAAAATAACTATTTTTTTCATAATAAAACTAGGTTAGAATTAATCCCTGGGTAAAAAAATAAATTGAGCGCCAAGATCGCTCAGGGTGAACAGACAAAAAAAGAAATCAGGATCTTTAAAAACACTTCTAAAATGATCTACTCTCTCCATTTGAATAATTTTCTTTGTAGCTAATTCTTCCAGGGTAGATAAATTAAGTGACCATTTACTATTTGACGGGTTTCTTTGTACCAGTGGAATCCCCAGCTCAATATCTAACTGGGAAACAATAAAAATGGGATATTTTGAAATACCTTCATCCAGTAAAGTTTCGGAGGCCTTATTCATCACAGTTGAAAACGGGATTAAATCATTTTTTAATTGTTGGTATTTTTCTTCCAGCTCCATGGTTTAGTTAAGGATTATTTCAGCGATAAAAGGGCAACATTTTCAATATGATGCGTGTGAGGGAACATATCAACGGCTTGCATTTGCAAAATATGGTATTTTTCTGAAAGTATATTTAAATCTCTTGCATGGGTAGCTGGATCACAACTAACATATACTATTTTTGGAGCTGCTACAGCCAGCAAAACGGCTACTACGTCGGGGTGCATACCTGCCCGGGGAGGGTCTGTAATAATCAGATTGGGTTTTCCAAACTGCTGAATAAGTTCTGAATGAAAAAGATAGCGAACATCCCCGGCGATAAAATCAACATTTTCAATATTATTATCTTTGGCATTTAATTTAGCATCCTCAATGGCTGCAGGGATTTCCTCAATCCCAATAATATGTTTTGCGTTGGCTGCCAGATAAAGCGCAATACTACCCAGTCCGGTATAAAGATCATATACTATTTCAGTGCCGGTTAGATTAGCGAATTCTTTAACTATATTATAAAGATTCACTGCTTGTCTTGTATTGGTTTGAAAAAATGATTTAGGACCTATTTTGTAGGTCACATGCCCAAGCCTCTCGTGAATGGAGGATTTTCCTGCCAAATGATGCATTTCCAGATCGTATAGACTGTCGTTCATTTTAATGTTTACACAATAAAACAAAGAAGTAATTTCCGGCAAAGCTGTTTTAACTTCATCTAAAAACAAGGATATTTTTTTAGCATCGTCTTCACCAAAGGCTATAACCACCATTATTTCTCCCAGCGTTGTCACTCTTAATAATAGCGTTCTCAAAAATCCTTCGTGATTTCTTGGGTCATAAAAGGATAATTCCTGGGAAAGAGCTATTGTACGAATGGTATTGCGGATATGGTTGGCTGGTTCTTGCTGTAAGCTACAGTGTTGTATGTCAATGACTTTATCAAATGCACCAGGCGGGTGAAATCCAAGAACGGGAGAAAATTTATCTTCTCCCATAGCCATTTCTGCATCGGTAAGCCACCGTCTGTTACTGAAGGTGAATTCCATTTTATTTCTATAAAAATAGATAGGGTCTGCTTTAAAAATGGGATGCCACAGATCCACGCTAAGTTTACCGATTCTGGAAATAGCGTCTTTAACAACTTTTTCTTTTTGTTCTAACTGGGTTTCGTAGTTTAGGTGCTGCCATTTACACCCACCACACTGTGCAAAATGGGAACAAACGGGTTCAACTCTATTGGTGCTGAGGCTTAAATAAGACATAACCTGTCCTTTATAAAATCCCTTTCTTTTTCTAAAAACTTTAATCAGTGCTTTATCACCCGGGACGGGTCCAACGGCAAAAACGGTTTCACCAGTTAAGGATTTTCCAACACATTGTCCTTTATCGGCAATGCCATGAAAATGAACTTCTAAAATGGACTCGGAAGATTTTTTTTGAGACATAAAACAATTATTTAATAAAGTTAAGGGGATTCGAAAGCCGAATCCCCTTAAAAACGTATGGTAATCTTAAAATTAAAAGCTCGGTTGCGGTTTTATCACGCTTCAGCACCATCAAAAATATCATCGTCATCTGCGACATCCGCCGTTTTTGATTTACTGATTTCCATGCTTTTAAATTTTTCTTTAATTTTCAATTCCAGTTCATGAGCTACCTCCGGATTATCATCCAAAAATTGCTTTGCGCCTTCTCTTCCCTGAGCTATTTTAGCACCGCCATAACTGTACCAACTGCCACTTTTCTGAATAATATCATGCTCTGCGCCTAAATCAATAATTTCTCCATTTTTTGATATCCCCTCACCAAAGGTAATATCAAATGCGGCTACTCTAAAAGGAGGTGCCATTTTATTTTTAACAATTTTAACTTTTACTTGATTTCCAACCAGGTTTCCGTCTTTATCTTTAATGGCAGCACCTGATTTACGAATATCCAAACGGATGGAGGCATAAAATTTAAGGGCATTTCCACCTGTTGTTGTTTCCGGGTTACCGAACATAACGCCAATTTTTTCCCTCAGCTGATTTATAAAAATACAGCAGCATTGGGTTTTACCTATGGCGGCAGTCAGTTTACGCATTGCCTGTGACATAAGTCTTGCTTGAAGACCCATTTTGGAATCACCCATTTCACCTTCAATCTCGGCTCTCGGTACTAAGGCAGCTACTGAATCTATGACTATAATATCGATAGCACCAGAACGAATTAGGTTTTCAGCAATCTCGAGCGCTTGTTCCCCGTTATCAGGCTGAGAAATTAATAAATTTTCAGTATCAACGCCCAGGTTTTGTGCATAAGCTCTGTCAAACGCGTGTTCAGCATCAATAAAAGCAGCAATACCACCTTGTTTTTGTGCCTCGGCAATAGCGTGAATAGCTAATGTTGTTTTTCCGGAAGATTCAGGTCCGTAAATTTCAATAATCCTTCCCTTAGGAAATCCATTGATACCTAGTGCTATATCTAAACCCAGTGACCCCGTCTGAATTACATCGACCTGAACAATTTGTTTATCGCCAAGCCGCATGATAGTACCCTTACCATAGGTTTTCTCCAATTTGTCGACGGTTAGCTGGAGTGCTTTTAATTTTGCCTCTTTTTCCTGTTGTGCCATTTATTAAAGTGTTTTATGTCAAGAAGAACAAACCCTTGTGACAAAAGTAAATAAATTGTTTGTAAAAGCAGTTAAATAAGACTACTTTTTAAAAAAAATGTTTGAATCTGTAGGTTAAAGACGGTATATTGAAAAAATTAGAGCGTAGTATCTCTTATTTTTTCTTTGCGGCTATAGGTAAGGATACTTTGTAGCGTTTTGTTAGCCGGGTTTTTTCTAAGCCGGGGCAAGCGTTGAATGGCTGTCTTCAGTTCTTTGTAGGTGTCATTCAGATAACTATCTACGTGAAGTGCCTCCGTTATTCGCACAGCATCGGTTTCGCTCGATTCGCTGTAGATAAACTGAAGTAGCTGGTTTTTGGTAATGCTTCTTTGCATATAACTTGGTATTAAAGGTAATATCAAAACAAAAACGGTTTCATCTGTACTAATATTGCCTTTAATACCAATGGTCTGGCGTAGCTACTTTTATTAACTTTTTACGCGGTACCATGTTTGCGTGCGCGATAGTCCTGTCCAATGTTTCCCCTTTACTTTTAACTCATTCTCTGTGGTTTCGGATAGCCAAATGGTGCAATCGTAGTAGTTCCCTGTTACAGGATCTAAAATATTAGCTCCTTTCCAAACTTCGCCTGCTTTTACTAACCCATCAATGAGAATCATACCAACCAACGGTTTATTTGCTTTATCTCCTTTACACTTTTCACAAACGGTATCCGCCGGTTTCAATAACAATTTTGTTACTTTTCCATAAACTTTACCATTTTTTTCATAAAGCTCCATATAAGATTTAGCCTCTTTTGTCTCATCATCTATGGTTTTCCAAATACCTAATGGACTTGATTTTTGAGCTGATAATGCAGAAGTAAAAATCAACAGACTTAAAGAAAAAACTAATTTCCACATGTGATAGTTATTTTGAAGATTAAAAAATGAATGTTTAAAAAGTACTGTAAAATAATAAACGATTTTTATTCCGTCCATGAAAATTGGTCAATTATTTTTTGAACGTCTTTAATCATAAAGTCGTGAATCGGTGCCAGGGAATCAATATCAATCTTTGATTTTACATAAAAAACACCCCTTACAAAATGTTTTTTATTGTCCGTAAGGTAAAATTGATAGGGAGTTGCCGCAGGGCCTTTAATGTGAAATTCTATACCTGTTACGTCAGGCGATATATTTAGCTGCACCTCGTCTATATAATTAGCCTTTTTATTATGAAAATGAGCCATTTTAAAAGCGTCATTTACTAATTTATCTAATTGATTCTCTCTCGTAACGGGGTAATAACTAAAATGTACACTTCCGTTTAGTGAGGGTAACTTTAGGTTGAACCAGTTATCTTTATTATCTGCATCGCCTATTAAGGACGAATCCTTGGTTAACAAGTAATAATCAGGATATTGAAAGTGAATGGGAATATTCGCCTGTTTATAATCTACTAATTTACCCGTTGGAAATTCAACGCGGGGGTAGCCTCTCTGTTTAGGTGTAATGATATCAGAACTTTCACAATTGAAAAGAACACCGAGTAAAAAAGAAGATAATAAAAATGGTTTTAAATACATGGCGAAGTAATAAAAATGGTTTTATTTAGCTCAAATTAACTTCCGGACACGCATCTGTTCAATTCGTCTGCTCGATGCAGCCGTGATTTCAAAATTAAATCCCATGATTTCTAAATGAATGTTCTTCGCTGGCAATTCTCCATATTGCGACAAAATAAGTCCTGCAATAGAGTCTGCTTCGCTGTTTAAGTCATCAAAATGATTAGATTCGATGTTCATTATGTGGCAGAAATCCTGAATAAGCGTTTTTCCTTCAAACATATAACTCCCATCTTCCATTATTTGGTACACGATGTCTGGTTCATCATCAAATTCATCCTGAATTTCACCAAAAATTTCTTCCAGAACATCTTCCATCGTTATTAAGCCCGCTGTACCCCCATACTCATCTACCACAATAGCCAGATGTTGTCTCTTCGTTTGGAAGGCGCCAAGAACCTGATCTATTTTTTTTGCCTCAGGTACATACAATACGGGCGTTCTGATAAGTTTTTGCCAGACGTAGTCTTCGTTTTTTTCATGCTCTAATCCTATTAAATCCTTAACATGTAATAAACCAGTGACGCTGTCTAAATCGTTTTCATATACAGGAATTCGGGAATAACCTGACTCGCGAATGATCTCAAGGAGTTGTTGATAATCAGTCGATGTGCTGACTGAAACAATACTAACTCTCGCTTGCATAATCTGACGAACCTGAACTTCTCCGAGCTTGTCAATTTTAGCCACCATTTCTTTTCTAATCTTTAAATGGTGAGATGAACGACCTTCATTTTCCGGATTATTACTGAGGGTAGATGCCTTTTTAATCTGGTTTAATTCAACTTTTAAACCTAGAAACTGCCTTAAAAACATTAGTGCAAGCACAATGATAACAAAAATGAAAACAATGCCAATAAAAATGGAGGGAGCGTCAATAACTAAAAAAATAGGAAAGAATACCTTTTTGTGAAGGTTGTTTTTTGCAATCAAGCCGCTAAGCGGCCAATGTTTACAATAGGGACTATCCCCAGAAGGAGGCTCGGTATCCAAAATGAATGGTATTTATTCGGAAATATTAATAACTCGCAAAATTAATTAAATTTTCCTTAGTTTCTTCGCTATTATGCTCAAAAAAATGACTGTAAGTCAATGTTATTCTTAAAAGGGTAAATTCTCCCCATCCTCAGTAACATTTTCTGACGACTTTTGATTGGCTGCTACAGCTGAATTGGAAGGGGATTGAAAATCTGCACCTGGACTTCTTCTCTCTAAAACCTTAAACATAGTACCCACTACTTCTGTCGTTTTTCGGGTTTTATTTTCTGCATCTTGCCACGTCCTGTGCGTAAGCTTTCCTTCAAGGAATATAGTGCTTCCTTTCTTCAAATACTTCATCGCATTATCCGCCTGATTGCGCCATAAAACTATATCATGCCATTCTGTGGTTTCTTGCCAGTTTCCTTCTTTGTCCTGGTACTTTTCACTGGTGGCAAGAGAGAAATTTACCCGGTTGCTTCCATTGTCTAATGTTCGTTGTTCAGGATCTTTTCCTAAATTTCCAATAAGCATTACTCTGTTCATAATATTTGATTGTGATGGTTAATAGACACAATGTAGGGCTCTTTTTTTAATTTGCATCGGACATTTAATAGAATTTTTCGACCTGTCTAAAAAGTGTTACATGAATTTAAATAAATTTAAAATATTGATAATAAATTAATTATATTCAAATAATGACTTGTTATCAGCTATAAACCGAAGCAGAAATTTGGGAAAAGCAAATTCTTTTATATTTGTTAATGGTATCATTTCTATGCTATCACCCGCTATTTTTTCTCCCCCTGTTTCTATGGTTACTTGATAGTAATATAAATGAATTCTTTGGTGTGTTAATAATTGTTGATCTGTATAATTCAGTATTTGTATTTGATTTTCGTCAATGGAAATTCCACCAATCTGAATTCCCTCCAATGGAAATTCACATCGCTCGTCCCTTGTTTCGATGAATGGTAAGGTGTATAATCCTCTCCAAATATCTTTTTCTTTTCTGTGGGACAAAAATATATGTTTTCCTGCCTTAACAAGAAACAAATGGAAATATCTGTTTCTTAATGGTTTTTTGATTTTTTTAAAGGGGAAATCTCGCTGAGTATCTGTTAAATAGGAGGTACAATGATCGGCAAAAACACATTGGTCACACAATGGTGAGGCCGGTAAGCAAACCGTTGCACCAAAATCCATGATAGCTTGATTAAAACCAGCTGGATTTTCCTTGTCCAGTAGTTTATCTGCTATATCTTGTATTATTTTTCTACCCTTTGATGTCGTGATGTCTGTTGTAATAGAAAAAATACGGGAAATTACTCTATGCACATTTCCGTCTAATACAGCATAAGGAAGCGAAAACGCGAAGGAGGCTATAGCAGCTGCAGCATAAGGCCCAACACCTTTAAGCTTTATTATTTCGTCATATTGTGATGGAAAAACACCGTCATATTCCTTTACAATGTATTTAGCACTCCAGTGTATATTTCTGGCCCGACTGTAGTAGCCGAGACCTTCCCAACACTTAATTACTTCAGCCTCCGTGGCATTAGCCAAAGCTATAACATTGGGAAAATTATCTAAAAATCTTTTATAATAGGGGAGACCTTGTACTACCCTAGTTTGTTGAAGGATTATTTCAGAAATCCATATTTTATATGGGTCTTTTTCGTTTACCCAAGGAAGGGGTCTTTCAAGTTGAAGATGCCATTCCTTGAGTAAATCCTGAAATAATTTAGGTAACACTTAGGCTTCTGCAGAGAAATGAATATCGCTGTATCTGTTGCCTAATTTATCTTTTAGTTCTTTTCTGGCAAAGAAAATTCTGCTTTTAACAGTACCGAGGGGTAAATCGAGTTGATCAGCAATTTCCTGATATTTGAAGCCCTGATAATGCATCATGAAGGGAACTTTAATGCTATCGTCCAGGGAATCAATTAGCCCGGAAAGTTCATCTAAAATCATGTTTGATTCAGCCTCGTTATTTATAGCCGCTCCACCTGTGTTTATATAATACAGATTTTCGGTATCGTCAATGATGGTATTCGCCTTACTTTTCTTGCGATAATTATTTATGAATATATTTTTCATTATAGTAAATAACCATGCCTTAAGATTCGTATCCGGACGGAATTTATCTATGTTAGTCATAGCACGAAACGCAGTCTCCTGGAACAAATCTTTTGATTCCTCTGTGTTTTTAGTCAGGTTATAAGCAAACGCATTTAAAACTGAACTCATTTGATGGAAACGATTGTAAAATTCTAGCTGAGACATAAAATTGTTTTTGAACGAGATTAAACAAAATAACTTTTTTGTTGAACCAAATTTACGGATTAGTTAAACAAAATACAACTATCAGGACAATAAATTTTTGAATATATCCTAAATATTGTGTTTAATAATTATAAATCATTGATTAATAATTATTTAATGTTAAAATATTATTTTATTATTCATTCAAAAAAAATTGAAAGTTGCCTGATCATATTTTTCTTTTCATACAAAAGAGAAAAATAGAGTCTATTTCTGCGCTTTGTGCACGGCGATTAAAGCCAGAGAAAGAAAAATAAGATTGGGGATCCAGGCGGCCAAAAATGCAGGTAAACTATTGCCCATAGCAAAGACCTTAACGAATTTTGAAAAAAGGATATAAACCGCGCCAATACCGATGCCCATAGCGAGGTGAAGCCCAATACCACCGCGTACTTTTCTTGCAGCAAGGCTGACCCCAATAAGTGTTAGTATTAAAATGGTGAATGGTTCTGCATTCCTTCGGTTCCATTCTAAGGTATATTTTCTAATATTCCCCGCACCCCGTTCTCGTTGAAGGGCAATAAAGCGAAGTAATTCAGGGGACGTCATCATATTTTGCTGTCCTGAAAAATCTACAAAATCATCAGGAGAAAGATTTAAAGTGGTATCAATAAACTCGGTATTTGAAAACTGAAAGGTTTCCTTCAGACCATCAAAATGGCGTATTTGGTATTCTGTAAGTCTCCATTTTCCCGTTTTTACCTGGTAAGCAGCATTATTTGCCTTAAGTAGCTTCACTAATTGTTGTCCTTCGTATTGTTCAATTCTGAAATCGCGTGCAGTGCTATCAGGTTTTCTATAATACCCAATATATACTTTTGTTTGTGGGGCAATAAATAAGTGAACATCTCTCGTCTTACCTTTGTCTTCGTTTTTATCAATGTATTTATAGGTGATTCTCATTAAATGTTGCTGCCCCCAGGGAAGTATAAAATGACCGCCTACCCAGTGTACAAGGGTAAGTAATCCCGCTGCGTACAGATAAGGTCTGAGTAAACGGTTAAAGGGAATACCCGCGCTTAGCATGGCCATTATTTCCGAATTTCCGGCCAACCTGGAGGTGAAAAAAATAACGGCTATGAGGGTGAAAAGCGGCCATAACATGCCACTTATAAAAAGCATGAAACTAGGGAAATATTCTAAGAGTATTTCCCGTCTGGTGATTGGCTCTTCTAAAAATATCTGTATTTTTTCACTGAAATCTATGATGACCGAAATCATCAGAATGATGAGGAGGGTAAAAAGAAAAGTAGATAAAAATTTCTTGAAAATATATCGATCTAGCAGATTGAATGACATACAACATTTCTTTTCTAAAGTCGAAAATCTAAGGATGGAATAAGGCTGTTTTTCCAGGTAGAGAATGTTCCCTTTTCAATCTGTATTCTTGCTTCAGCCATTAAAGATAAGTAAAAACTTAGATTATGCAGGGTAGCAATTTGCATGGCGGTTATTTCATTGGCTTTAAATAAATGCCGTAAATAAGCCTTGGTATAAATCTGACTGGTTTTAGCATTACTGGTCGGGTCTATGGGGTCAAAATTATCTTTCCATTTAGCATTATTTATGTTTATCACCCCGTTCCATGTGTAAAGTAATCCATGCCGGGCATTTCTACTGGGTAAAACACAGTCAAACATGTCTATGCCTAAAGCAATACCTTCCAGCAGATTCACTGGCGTGCCTACCCCCATTAAATATCTGGGTTTTTCAACAGGTAAGATTTCACAGACTCGGGCGGTAGTTTCATACATTTTTTCTGCCGGTTCGCCCACAGAAAGACCGCCTATAGCATTTCCCTCCCGATCCAGATCTCTTATGGTTTCCGCAGACTCTTTTCTTAAGTCGGCATAAGTGGATCCCTGGACAATGGGGAATAACGTTTGTTGATAGCCATATAAGCCCTCTGTTTCGTCAAAGCGGGCGCAACACCTTTTTAGCCATCTATGAGTTAAATCCATCGATTTTTTAGCATAATCGTAATCACATGGATAAGGTGGGCATTCGTCAAAGGCCATGATAATATCTGCCCCAATGATTCGCTGTATGTCCATCACTTTTTCAGGTGTAAACACGTGGGTACTGCCATCTATATGGGATTGGAAAATGACGCCTTCTTCCTTTATTTTTCGTTGTGAAGCTAAAGAATATACCTGGTATCCACCACTATCGGTCAATAATGGAGCGTCCCAATGCATGAATTTATGCAATCCACCTGCTGCAGATAATATATCTGTTCCTGGTCTTAAATATAAATGATAGGTATTTCCAAGTATAATTTTTGCTGTAATGGGATCAATTAATTCGTGCTGATGAATAGCTTTTACACTGCCCAATGTCCCTACTGGCATAAAAATAGGGGTGGGAATATTTCCGTGTGCCGTCGATATCATGCCCGTTCTGGCAGATGTTTGGTCATCTTTTTTTAAAATGGTAAATTCAAACAAGGGTCATAAGATTATCTGGTTATATTTGATATCTGTGGCTATCAAATTTTAATAAAACGCCAATTAAAAGGGTGAACCCTATTAAGGATGAGCCTCCCTTACTCAATAATGGAAGGGGAATGCCTATAATTGGCATGATGCCCATGGTCATACCAATATTAACAAAAAAATGAACGAAAATAATCCCCACAACACTGTAGGCATAGATTCTTGAAAAATTTGAGCGCTGACGTTCAGCAAGTATGACAATTCGATACATGAGAAGCATGAAAATCAAGATGGTGGCGACGCTACCTATAAATCCGTGCTCCTCCCCAATAGTACAGAAAATAAAATCGGTTGCTTGTTCCGGAACATAGTTTAATCGCGTAATTTCTCCATTTAAAAATCCTTTTCCCTCAACACCACCCGAACTAATGGCTAATTTAGATTGTAAAACATTGTATAAAGCCCCCCGTGGGTCACATTTTGATGGCTGTAACCAAACGTTTATTCTTTCTTGTTGATGTGGACGAAGTATATTGTTGAAGCCATAATTGGCAGAAAATGCAATGCCTACGCCAATAGCTAAAACTATGACTACGAAAGATATGGTTTTAAAATTATTTTTTAAACCATAAGCTATGCCTAAAACGCCAGCAGCTAGTCCGTTAGCAATTAATGTGATGTTATAAAATTCTTCGCGCACCAGAATATAAGAACCAATAGCCCAGAATATAACGCCTACCCTCCAGTTTAAAGCATTTCCAATTCCTCCTGTTAGAAAATACAGGATGCAAACCAATAAGCCTATAGTGATAATTACCGGCGGAACAACCAAACCCAGTATAATCAAGGTTACCAGATATATCGCTGTTAAAAAATAATTTACTGATAATCCTTCACGGTATAGAACAAAAGTAAAGGAGAGAAAAACTAGGGCTGATCCCGCGTCCGGCTGCATTAAAACAAGTAATATAGGTATAAAAAAGATGGCGAAGGCAGTGATTTGGGTTCTCAGGTCTTTTAAATTCAGGTTATAGGATCCCAAAAAGGAAGAAACAGCCAGCGCCGTACCAAATTTGGCCAATTCAGAAGGTTGTATCGAAAATCCTCCAAAAGAATACCACGAGGTAGCTCCCTTGATTTCTGTGCCAAAAATGAGTACTCCAACGAGCAGTAACAGGGTAAAGGCATAAATGAAATAGGCAAAAGTTTGCCACGATTTCCAATCAATAAGAAATATAACCAGAAATAAAATCATAGCTATGCATACCCATATCATCTGTTTACCAGCACTGCTGTTTAATAAACCCACTTTATCAATTTCCCGCTGACTGACAGAAAAAACCATGAGGACACCCAACGCAATAAGGGATATATAAAGCGAAAATATGACTAAATCGAAACTTCGCTGATCTCCACGGCTTCTTAACATGTTTGCAATGACGTTGAGTGATTAAAACTTTGTCGCTAATACCATATCCAGGGTAAGCTTAGTATCTATTATTTCCATGGCACCCGGATAGGATTTTCTGAAGAAATATTTCATCAAAACAGCTTCTTTTTTATCGAAAAAGGCACCTACTCTTAAATGGTAATAAGGCCTGTTATGTATAACTTGAAGGGGAATATCTGGATAGCTTTGTTGAAATTTAATTTTCGTATTTTCTAAAGCAAGCCGATCGGTGGTTGCTATTATTTGAATTCTCCACCCATTAATATATTCAGATTGCTTATTTGAAAGGGCATAACTTTTTATCAGGGCAGAAACCTCTTCGCTCTCTATGATTACCTGACCTTGTAAACTGAAACTGCCCAGGGTCGAATAAAGAAGGACGAACAAAAATATATATCTTAATTTCATGTCCAGTTTTTTGCAAATTTACGAAATGTTTTATTAACAGGGTTGACTTAAAAGTAGCTCAGCTAAATAAGGTGGCTTCCGTCTCTCCAAACGACCATTTGAATGTTTTTCTATGATGTTCCGTCAAACCATTCTCGTGGATAGCCTTTCTGTGATGTAAGGTAGGATATCCCATGTTTTTTTTCCAGTCATATAGAGGAAATGAAGCATGAAGTGCCGTCATATACTCATCTCTATAGGTTTTTGCTAAAATAGATGCCGCTGCAATGGAAGCATATTTTCCATCGCCTCCTACGTGACAGGAATGAGGGATATTAGGATAATTTTTGAATCTGTTACCATCAATATGAAGGTGAGTGGGTAAATACTTCAATTGATCAATGGCACGGTGCATTGCTAAAAATGAGGCGTTTAATATGTTAATCTGATCAATTTCATCGGCCGACACTATGCCAATAGCCCAGGAAATAGCCTCCCGCTCAATAAAAGAACGGCACTTTTCTCTTTGTTTTGAGGACAGTTTTTTTGAATCATCAAGATGGGGAATAACTGTATCGGAAGATAAAATGACGGCTGCCGCAAAAACAGGTCCAGCTAAACAACCTCGTCCAGCCTCGTCACACCCAGCCTCTTGTTCGTTGGTGTAAAGCAAATGATGATTATTGGACATGGTAGAATCATTTAGAGGCTAAATCAGACAGTTTTTCAAAAATCTCATCTAATTCTTCAAAAGATTTTAAACCTGTTTTTTCTTCTGATCCGCCCGATAAGCAATATCCAAAGGGTTTAAAAAGTTGGATGTATTCTGCCACCTGATGGGCATCGCCGTTGCAATAAATAAATATAGGGTACGACTGGCACAAGGTAACTAAGGCATCTTTCCAAAGGACAGATAAGGGTTCGGTTATATGTGAAAAATTTAATATATAATAATTAATCTTTCCAGCGTGTTGTTGAAGGAATGTAAACAAGTCAGAGTCCGGGAGATTACTGTCAATCCTCATTTCTGCGAATAATGTGTAGGAATCTGGTATACTAGACAGCTCGTTGTAGTCAAATAGGGGCCCAAGCTGTATAGCATCTAATCCTGCATTTTCTGTAATGGCTAAAATCTCCGTAACGGAGGCATAATTAAATTCTCCAACGAAGGTAGGGCCACTTATCCATTCACGGATAGCTTTTACAAATGGAGGACTGGATGAATTTTCAGCCAATGGGTCAAGATTAAAACCTATCCAATCTACCTCCATGGAGGCAAAATATCTGGCATCTGTCAAGTGAGACAGCGCATTAGCTTTTACGGAAATCATCACAAAAACGCTGATTTTTTTAATTCCAATGCCAGGTTGTCCAGGGTATTTTTTGAAAGAGGCACCAAGGGCAATCGAACATCTCTGGAACAAAGTCCAAGTAATTCCATGGCACCTTTTATACCTACTGGATTCCCTTCGACGTAAAGCCAGTCGTGAATATCGAGCATTTTATTGCTCAATACGTTGGCTTCATGTAATAAACGTTTATTGGCAAAATCTACCATTTGAGAAAACGTAGCGGGTAAGGCATTGGCAATGACACTAATAGCACCGACGGCACCGCAAGCCATAAGGGGCACAGTTAGGGCATCGTCACCGGAGATAACACTAAAATGATCGGGCTTATGTTTAAGGATTTGCATCACCTGGGCCATATTTCCTGACGCTTCTTTGACGGCAATAAATTTTTCAGAATCTCTGGCCAGTCGCAAAATGGTATCAGCTGACATATTGGAACCAGTTCTTCCGGGAACATTATATAAAATAATGGGGAGTGGACAAACTTTCTGAACCGCCATATAATGCTGATAAATACCTTCTTGCGGAGGTTTGTTATATGCGGGACTACTAGACATAATAGCGTCATAACCTTCCAGAGAGTAGCTTTGAACCCTTTGTTTTAGGAGCGCCGTCCAGTTACTTCCGAAAAGTCCGGCAACCAGGGGTACTCTGCCCTTTACAATGTCTTTGGTGAAAGTAAGCACCTCCCGACATTCCTGGCTGGAAAGAGTAATGGCCTCTCCGGTGGTACCTAGGGAAACCAGATAGTTTACGCCACCTTTTAGGGTATGTTCAATAATACCTTCCAGGGCATCAAAGTCGATGGCTTCATTTTTAAATGGCGTGATTAAGGCAACGCCAGTGCCATTAAAGGAGGGATGTTTCATTCCTGACTTGTATTTTACCTAATAAATTTTCCATTTGTTTAAAAAATGATTGGGGTGTGGTATCAGCTGGAACATCGAGCATAAGGTCATAGCAACGGGTATTATCCGTTACTGGACCTATTCGAAGACCGGCGGGTGTCAGGGCAGTTATGTATTCAAGAAGTTCGTTTCTTTGCGCAGAAACGTGAATTACGACATCGACAGGTTGGATAAACCATTCATCGATGAGTGTTCCGATAGGCCTTCCGACCCAATCAATATTTTTTTTGTTTAGACAGGGGAAGGAGGTATCAATAGTATCTTTTGATGTGGCGTTTAAACCTAAAAGATAGGTTGTTTTGCCTTTTTTTCGCAAGGATTCAACATATTTTTCAATACCTGAAATAACTTCAGGGTCTTCTGCATTGAAGAGAAAAGCAATAGATTTGGCTGTAGCAAAGGACAAAGATTTTGAGCTAACCCGTTTTAAACGGGAAACCAACCCTTTATTCAGACTTTTATTAAAGTGGAAATTCTTGAAATTTTGCCAAAGCTTCATAGGGATAGTTTACTTTTTCTTAGACGATTTGTTTGAAGCAGCTGTTTCAATAGGCTCGGGAATGTCAAAAACTTCCTCATAAACGCCCATTTTGCTATATTTTTCAATTCTCTCTAAAATTCTTACCTCAGGATCTTTAGGTTGAATTTCTGCCAATGTTTCAATTATTTTGGCTTTTAGAAGTTCTGCCATTTCATCTGGATTAGAATGGGCGCCACCTATGGGTTCTTTGATAATGCCATCTATCAAACCCGCGGAAAACATATTGTCTGCTGTTAATTTGAGAGCATCAGCTGCCTGTTCCTTATAATCCCAGCTTCTCCAAAGAATGGAAGAACATGATTCAGGCGAAATAACAGAATACCATGTATTTTCAAACATAAAGACACGGTATCCCAGACCTATACCTATGGCTCCACCGGAAGCACCTTCGCCAATGATGACGCATATAATAGGT
>BJGN01000024.1 GCA_014190515.1 Bacteroidota bacterium | reverse complement strand
TTTAGTCAAAATTTTAATTTCTTCTTGCGCATAGGAATAAGCCCGATTGCTTTCCTTTCCACTAAATAGTAAAAAGGACATTTCTTCGTAAGAACCTTTCCACCAGCTTTTTAGGTTAGATTCTTCCAACAACAATCTTTCCTTTGATATGGGAGCATCAGAAAATTTTAATTTGAATAATTCTCTGTTTAAAAGGGATTTACATATAAAAGCAAGCAAACGGTCTTCCTCATTTTGCCATTCTTTGATGGCAGAAAAAATATCAATGTCATCTAGTGCCGCAAATTTATCTAATAAAAATAAAGCGTTTTCTGATAAATGATCTTCCGTAATGTCATTGTCCATGAAATATTTTAGGGAAGATGGAATATATTGTAACTGATTTCTTTTATGTAAAATTCGAGCTCTTTCAATGATCTTTATTAACATATTTTCAGCAGCCAGCACGGTCTTATGTAGATAAACCTGCCAATACATTAATCTTCTGGCAATAAGAAATTTTTCTACACTATAAATACCTTTTTCCTCAACAACTAACGCTCCATCTGAAACAGATAGCATTTTTATAATTCTGCTATACCCAACAACCCCTTCCGTAACTCCCGTAAAGAAGCTATCCCTGCTCAAATAATCCAGCCTATCTACATCGAATTGCCCGGAAACAAGTTGTGAAAGAAAATATTTTGGATGGGTACGCCGGAATATCGAAATGGCTTCAGTTAATTTTCCCTCAAAGGTTATATTCAAAGCTTCCATAAAGGCAATTGACAGCTTTTCATGGGAAACTTTAATTAAGGTGTTTTCTAAGGTATGTGAAAATGGACCATGTCCAATGTCATGCAATAAAATGGCAATGCAGGCGGAGGTTTGCTCGGAAGGCGTAATTTCTACCCCCTTCGATGTTAATATAGATAGCGCTTCCTGCATTAAATGCAAAGCGCCCAAAGCATGGTGAAATCGGGTATGATGCGCGCCTGGATAAACATAATGTGCCAGGCTTACCTGCTTTATTCTGGATAACCTTTGGAAATAGGGGTGGTTTATCAAATCAAGTAGAATTCCCTCAGGGATTTGGATGAACCCGTATACAGGATCATTAATTATTTTTGACTTTTGCATAAGTCGATGAAATTTTTTAAAGCAATATTTAATTGCCCATGGCCGTTTTAATCCGTATTTTAACGAGAAATTACTTATAATTGTTTCATTCTTATTATTTACTTACATTAGCTATTATGGATAAAATTAGAATTCTTTGGGCAGATGATGAAATTGATTTGTTGAAACCTCAGATTATGTTTCTTGAATCAAAAGGTTATGAGGTGGTTATGGTCACAAATGGCCATGATGCCGTCGATGAATGTGCCACAGGAAATGAGTTTGATGTGGTCTTTCTGGACGAAAGTATGCCCGGAATCAACGGACTGGAAACCTTGGCCCGTATAAAACAGATTAATCCTAATCTGCCTATTGTTATGATTACTAAAAATGAGGCGGAAACCGTTATGGAGGAGGCCCTGGGGTCACAAATTACCGATTATTTGATTAAACCAGTTAACCCAAATCAAATCTGGTTAACCTTAAAGAAAATTTTAGATAATAAACGATTGGTTCGGGAAAAAACATCCTCTGATTACCAACAAGAGTTCAGACAAATTTTCATGCAACTCCAGAGTGGTATGGATTATATAGAATGGGCTGAGATTTATCAAAAAATTATTTCCTGGGAACTCAAAATAGATCATTCTAATTCTAATGAAATGGCTGATATTTTGTCTCAACAGAAAAAAGAGGCAAATGCTGCATTTTGTAAATATATATCAGGTATTTATCCGCATTGGATGAAAAATCCTTCTGAAGGTCCGGTAAAATCATTTAATCTTCTCAGGGAAAAGGTTTTTTCACACATTCAACCGGAATGTCCAACTATTTTACTCGTCCTGGATAATCTTAGATTTGATCAATGGAAAGTGATTGAACCTATTTTATTGGAAAGATTTAAATTGCAAAATGAAGATTTTTTCTTTAGTATTTTGCCAACCGCTACACAGTATAGCAGAAATGCTATTTTCGCCGGTATGATGCCCGCGGACATCGAAAAGCAATTTCCACAGTATTGGGTCGGGGATATTGAAGAAGGGGGGAAAAATAATTTTGAAGCTGAATTGCTGGCCGCGCAAATAAAAAAGGTGTTCAGAAGGGACATTAAACATGAGTATTTTAAAATTACCCAAGTTCAGGCCGCCAGACAACTTCAAGACAATATCTTTAATTGTCTGAATAATGACCTTACCGTTATTGTTTATAATTTTATAGATATGCTCTCCCACGCAAGGACTGAAATGGAGGTTTTAAAAGAATTGGCAGGGGATGAAAAGGCTTACCGGTCTCTTACCAGATCGTGGTTTGCTAATTCTCCACTTTGGGCTGCCTTAGAACGGGTGTCCGAGAAAGATGTGAAGCTCATAATCACCACCGACCATGGTACCATTCGGGTAAATACGCCTGTCAAAGTGGTGGGTGACAGAGAAACTACCAGTAATCTGAGATATAAAGTTGGAAAGAACCTCCAATATGACAAAAAGAACGTACTGGAATTAAAGGACCCTGGTCAGTCGGGTTTGCCTCGACCTAATGTTAGTTCCACTTATATATTTGCTAAAGAAGATGGCTTCTTTTTATACCCAAATAATTATAATCACTATTTGAATTATTATAAGAACACGTTTCAACACGGTGGAATATCTCTGGAGGAAATGATTTGTCCTATCATGCATCTTCGCTCTAAGGCTTAAGGCTTTAACCACGCAGGATAAGTAGCGTGTAATTGATCGATGACTTTTTTATCACCTAAAAAAAGAATACTTTGTCCGAATATTCCCTTGGCGTGAAGGTGGAAAATGCCAAGGGAAAGACCAAACCATCGGCGCCATTCTAAATAGGATACGGCGTCGATGGGATATCTTGCGGTCTTGAAGTAATTAGTTATGTATAAGGAATCAGCGGTCATTTCAACTCTTCTCAAACGAAGAAAAGTAAAATAAATAACAGCTAAACCGGTTAGGTAGAAAAATAAAGTGGCCCACCTGAAGGAGGCGTAAGGTAAAAATCCAAAATAAATTTCATCGGCCAAAAATACACCTAAAGTAAACGCTCCAAAAAATACACTCCAGAAAACAGGTAGAAATATGTTCACAAATAAGGTGGCATTTGATGATAATCTTTCCATGAATAAACAGATTATGAGTTCATTTCTTTTCGGTCAGCTTCTTCTTCCTCTAATTCTTTCTTCTCCCTTCTGGCCGTTACCCGTGCAGCAACTAATATACTGACTTCGTAGAGACCATATAAGGGAATAGCAATGAGGCACTGACTTACTGCGTCAGGTGGAGTGATAACGGCCGCAACAATAAGTACGACAACAAAGGCATGTCGTCTGAAATCACGCATTGATTGTGGCCCCAAAATACCTAAATGAGCTAAAAAATAAGCAACAACGGGTAACTCAAACACCAATCCTGTAGGTAAAGTGAACATGATGATATAGTTCAGATAGGAATCCAGGGTAGGTGTATTTTCAACGCCAGGTATGGTAAATCCGGTCAGGAAATTAACAGCAAATGGGGCGATAACAAAATAGCCAAAACTTACGCCTAATAAAAATAAAAAAGAGCAAACAAAAACAACGCCCCGAGCCGCATTCTTTTCATGTTTGTACAAACCAGGACTGATAAATCGCCAGAATTCCCAAAAAACGTAAGGAAAAGCTACAATAAAGCCAGCAATAAATGATACGGATATACTTGTTGTAAATGCTTCTGCAAAACCAATGGCCTGTTTTTTAATATATGGTGGGGAAAAACAAATGCTTTCTCCCAATCCAATCGCATTGCCCATATCGCAAAACCAACGGTAAGAAATAAACGAGGGTTTTGTAGGTCCAAATAAAACAACATCAAAAAACCAGGCATTATTGATAAATAGAACAATTCCAATGGTTATTATTACTACTAAAGACCTGATAATATGCCACCTTAACTCTTCAAGATGGTCGAAAAAAGACATGTCTTTTTCTTCTTGTTTTTTTTTCACTGTGGTATTTTTGTTTCTCTGTCACAAATCTATTAAAATTTGCCCTAAAGTTTCACATTAATTATGTTGATTACATTAAAATTGAAATAACTTCGTTTAACATTTATACAGTAGAATCCCAAAATGGTTGAAGGTTGACTTTAATTACTGTACATTGTGGTTTTTATTAAATAAAACAAATTATGTCAAAGCTAATATTCGATGAGATGATGGAGGTTCAGCAGTCTGTACTTGAAAATTTAAGTAACATTGCGATTGTGGCCATCTCCGACAATCAAATGATTGAAGTGTCTGCCGATGGAAATAGAAATATAACAAACATTCACATCAATCAGGAAATGATCAAGGAGGAGTCCCTATCAGAACTCGAAAGCCTTTTAACCCAGACGGTAAATAAGGCACTAGAAATGTCTATGGAAGCGGAGGAAAGAGAAACTACCCGAATGATGAATGCTTTCTCGCCTGCCCTTTTTGATTCCCTAAAATAATTGTCAATCAGTAACGATTTCTTCTATGCGTCTTCTTATAGGCTTGCTTATACTCAGTTTCTTTACCAATATTTCAGCCCAAACGAGAGCTGGTCTCGTTGCTTATTATCCGTTTAATAAAAATCTGAAAGATGATACAGGTAATCTTTCAAATGATGCTATTGGAAATTCTGGTGTTGATTATGTCTGTGGTCCGCTCAATGAGGCGATTCGCTTTTCGGGAAATACCAGCCTCGTAAATATTATTGGAGCGGTAAATTCTGAATTCGATACAGAAGATTTTACCGTTAGTTTTTATTTTAAAGTGGGGAATGATAAAGGTATTCAATACCTCCTGTCAAAAAAACGCAGCGACTGCCTGGTGGATAATTCTCTGGTGGTTCGTTTTAGACCACTTACAGGAAATCTTAATGTAGCTCTCACCGAAGGAATCAATAAACAGGTGAATATTATTTATGAATTACCTAAGGGTCAATGCTGGCATCATATCACAATAGCCAGGAATGCTTCAAAAATAAGACTCTATTATAATGGCAATCTGGTGTCAGAGCAAACCTCCGCATCTCGGGTAAATGTCCTCAATAATGGTAATTTAGTAGTAGGTGGAAGTACTTGTTATGGTGCAAATGAAATTGGTTTCAATGGCCTTATGGACGATTTACGCTTCTATAACCGCGCACTCCTGGAGTCAGAAATTGGAAAATTATATCAACCCGTTGATAATATTGTTAACACAAATGATATAGTTTATGTGGGAGATGATGTGGTTACTAAGCTGTCCCCAACCTGTGCTACTGATTTCGCTTGGTCTCCCAGTTTCTGGGTGAGCGACCCCACCATTAAAGAACCTGTCATTTCGCCACTCGCATCAGGGAATTATACCTATAAACTGGAACTTAAAGATGCCTCAACTCCCTGTATTGCCACCGACTCTTTTAGAATAGTGGTCATCGATCCCAATGATTTGAAATGCGATGAAGCATTTTTACCCAAAGCTTTTACGCCAAATGGGGATGGACTGAATGATTCCTTTGGTTTAAGTAATCCAAGAATTATAACGTCACTGATCTCGTTTGAAATTTGGGATAGATGGGGGAATAAAATATTTTCCACCACCAATTCAAGTGATAAATGGGACGGTACCTATAACGGGCAGACGGTTCAGGCAGGATTATATCGTGTGCTGGTGCTCCATCAGTGCAAAGGGGATACCATAACCAAATCAACTACGGTGCTGGTAATGAATTAAGATTAAACCTTTAATTACCAGGAATTTTCGAGTTAAGTAGTTTTACTTAAAGACCCAAATCATTACATCTGTTTTTGGCAAGTCCTTAATGGTGAAACCGCCAACAGCGAATAAACGCTGTAATAAATTGGATGCAGTTGAATACAAACACTTTGTATAGGGTTTGATAAACTGGCTTATTCTGTGAAAAATACCAGGCTTTGGATTGAACAGTAAAACAATACTTTCAGGTGAAAGTAATAATTTATATGAAGCGGGAAGAGATCACTATTTAATGGCAGCAGAACCAGCATTAAAATAATGGAGAATATTACAAGGCTTCCTTTTAAGAAAAATATAATCAAGAACCAGGATTTATATTATTTTGAAATCAAAGGTTAAATTTGATGAAGTCATCTTTGAATAATTGCTGGATTCAGGTAATCAAAACCCCGTTTATTTCTATGTCAAAAAACGATTGATTTTCCATGAAGGAATCGCTCTAAAATCCAAAATGGAGCGATGGAACATATTTATTGTTCCAACACTCCATTCAATTTCTTTATTCGCGGAAAAAGGCCAGTATATTATTTTATGATAACAAAGTCGCCGGAATAAGGGCGCCTGAAGCCATCAAGAAATAATACTTCAAAGGTATAAACGTAACTACCCACATTGGCCGCTCTCGTTGTAAAACTTCCGTCCCATAAAATAGTCCCTCCGTCACAATTAATGGGCACAGTATTTATCGACTTTATCAGGTTCCCCCAACGGTCAAATATCCTAAAATTGGTTACTTCTTTGACGCCCAGACAAGAATGTATTCTCAATTCATCATTGATACCATCCCCATTTGGGGAAAAAACATTGGGTATGAACACAGAATAATTCCGATCCACTAGTATCTGAATGTTTCCATTACTCTTGCAACCATCTATATCGGTAACCTCCAGATTGAATTTTTGATCTCCGTATAAGTCCCGAATGGTCGGATTGGATATGCTGGCGGAGGATAATCCCGCACTCGGTGTCCATTTATAGGTTCTTATGGGATTAGATGTTTGAATGACAGGCTTTAGTTGTGTTGTAGTGTCACCCAATGGAATGTTTATACTGCCGGGGTTAAATTCTACGAGTAAGGGTAGGGGAGAACTTACATCAATGGTTTCTGTATAAGCACAGCCAAGGTAGTCCTCAACTTGTATAATAGTCCGGCCAGCAAAAATTTGTATTTTTTGGTCCACTGGAAAGCTAATGCCACTGTTGTTTACACTAAATACGTAATCTGATAATTTTAAGCCGTTACCACCACTAACGCTCTTTACCGATAATGTGGTAGTGGTACCATGGCATAACGGAGGATTCACCGGATTGAAAAAAGCAATGATTGGATCGGGTGTGGTAAATATATGTTGGATTTGATCTTGACAACCTTTACTGTCTGTCACCGTAACACGATAGGTGCCGGCAGGTAATTTATCCTTACTGTTACTGGCACTCGCGACTCCTGCATCTGTTGACCATTGGTAGGGAGTGGCTCCTAATGGATTAATTCCCGTTTGATTTATTAATTTAAATGTTAATACACCATCTGATAACCCGGGGCAACTGACGTTTTTTGTTTTGGCCGCATCTAAAGCTAATAATAATTGAGCTGGTTCGGTAACAGTTACCTTTTCCTTTATGGTACATTTATTTCCGTCAGTAATAGTTACCGTATATTCACCTTTTTTCATGTTGTTAATGGACGATGAAGTCGATCCTGTATTCCAAACATAAGTAAATGTACCTCTTCCTCCCGTTGGGGCCAGATCTACTGCACCGTCACCTAATCCAAAACAAGTTACTGGTTTAACCTTCGCATTAGCAACAATAACTGGAGGTAAGGGTATATTTACGCTTTCAATTTTAGTACATAAATTGTTATCTGTTACCGTCAAGGTATTTAGATTAGATCTTAATTTTATAGCGGTGGAGCTGGTTGAAGCCGCCTGACTTTCCCCGCTACTCCATTCAAAATTGAAGGTGCCTACTTTCCCGTCACTGTATTTAGCTGTAGCCGTTGCTTTTCCGTCTTGCGTTCCGGTGTAACAACTGACTTCCGTTAGACTGCTTATAGTAATGATTATCTCGGGGGCATCGACCAATACAATATTTTGACTGAAGGTAGGACAATTGTTAGCATCGACGAGATTAAACCGGTAGGTTCCCTTACCAATGTTAATCAGCGAGGTTCCTGTTTGAGTGCTATTTTCCCAGGTTATTTTGTATGGCGCCGTTCCGCCTGTTGGTGTAATGACGATGCGGCCGTCTGCCTTACCTACACAGGTTGGTTCAAATATTTTGGTTTCCGATAGCTTGAATGGGTCAGGATTTAAAACCTGAACCGTACTATCCACAGAACATCCGTCACTGCCCGTTACAGTAACTTTATAAGTTCCAACCGCTAGAGCATTGAGAAATTGACCACTCACACCATTACTCCAGGTATAAGTGCTTATGGGGGAATCGCCAGCCGTGGCCTTTATCGCTAATTTTCCATCCGTATTTCCAATACAACTGACAAAAGCAGTGTTCAATTCTGTGATTTTGGGCGGAGTGCGGGAAGTTATGTTAAATGTAAAGGGAACTTCACATCCCGCACCGTCTTTTACGGTGACGGTATAGTTTCCTTTGGTCAGATTCACCACGGCGGAACTATCCGATAAATTACTGGTCCTTACACTCGCCCAATTATAGGCATAAGGACTTACGCCACCCTTTGCAGCCACTTTTATTTTTCCATCCTTACCACCCCCCGCAGTGCAGGATTCCTGAGTATAGGTTATCGTATCTATTTTCAATACATCGGGATCGGTAATAATCACTGTTTTTTCAATAGAACATTGTTTCCCAGCTTCAGAACTCAACATCGTAACATTATAACTGCCAGAACATAAGCCAGAAAATTGGTAATTGATGCCGCTACCAGTTGGAACACTTAATCCAGAACTTATATTAAAAGAAGGGATGCCCGAAGCCGATGAAGCAACCACAATAATGGCCTTTCCATCGCATTTTCCTAAGCAACTGGCATCCAAACCAGTGATGTCAAAGTCTAGTTTTTTAACTACATCAATGATTACTGGCGCTGATTTTTGACATCCCCTGGCATCTTCCATTGAAATGATATACGTGCCAGGTAACAAGTTAGGTCTTAACGCAGAGGTTCCTTTAAAAGAGGATGCTTGATCTGCCCATTTTAAGGTGTATCCTGCAGCAGGTCTGATACCTCCACTTACTGTAATTACAGCTTCCCCGTCCGCAACGCCAGAACAGGTTGCTTTGGTAAGTGATGAATTAGTAATATTCAATCTGGTTGGATTTGTTAGATTTTCGGACGCTTGTGCCACACAACCAAAATTATCTTTTACAGTAACTGTATAAGCGCTGAATGACGCGGCTAAATCTTTTTGAAAATTAGTTTTTACGGTAGGATCGTTGCTCCAGGTAAAATCAAAATTAGTTAAATCATTTTCCTCCTGTGCATCAATAAGTACCGTAGCTTTAAGCTCTCCATTGCTATCATTATTACAAATGATGTCTTTGATAATATCCAACCTGACAACAAAATTTCTAGATGGTGGAATTTCTCTTTCCTTTGTTGAAGAGTTTGGAGTTGGGGCGGAATCTGTAATGGTTAAAAGATAATTTCCCGCCTTTAAACCAGAAATAATGGTTTTGCCATCCAAACCGTTTATATTGATAGATCCTGAGGTATTGTCATCTTTGTTTAGCCAGGTTACTTTATAAGGTGCAGTCCCTGCGGTTACTGTTACTTCGAAACCTCCTGTGTTATTTCCTACATTCTGGCAAGGAATACTATCTACTTTAACATCAACAAATAAAATTTCATTAGTAACATTTACCTGTCCATTTGAATATTGAAAACCCATTGGCTTTCCGCAATCATCTTCCAGGGGTGATGGCGCAGTGCCTAAATTTATAAAGGTTAATGGACTCGTTTTTCCGTCTGATCCAATAACTTCAAGGCATACATTAAATAATAAGTCACCATTATTCAATGAAAATGGTGCGCCTCCCGATTTAAAATAGGATATTTTAATGTCGTTAGATATCGGGCTATAACTTATGTCACTTGTTCCAATACCTGTTAGCTTAGTATTATTCGTATTTACACTCTTAAATTTTAAAACGGTGCTGTCCCAGGTAACCCCTAAAGTTAAGGAGACAGCATCTGTGACTTTGGAGGCAGTGACGGGAATACAAATTTCGTCGCCAAACTTTGCATTTTGTTTGGGTAGATTGAAGGTAGTCGAAGGACAGGTAGTAATATTTAAGGTAATATTTCCGTCACAGCTGTATTCATCTGTTGCAGTGATAATGTATTCACCAGGTGTAGGTACAAATATTTCTAAGGTATCATTGTGCTTATATAAATTGCTACTTATTATTTTGCCTTTTATATTGGCATCGTTTTTATTAATTATTGAAATTTTAGTGTAAGAGCTACTATTAAATTGAGGTAATCCACCCTTTACAACTATCCTATCGACACAATTATTAATTAAGCAATTTTTTGTAACCTTCTCTATAATGATCGGATTGAGATAAGTAACTTGTATAGCTTCGGTTATATTTACATTTACACAAGCTCCCGCTACGGTTGAACCCGTGGCGGTCTCATACTTCTTTCCATCAAAATCGTCCAAAGTAGCTGGTGCAAACCAATAACTTACCGGCCCTCCTGCATTAAATGAAGCCTGAAGTTGCCCTTGATTGAAAAAAGTCAGGTTTCCGTTTATTTTTTCCTTGACCATCCAAAGTCCTTCCGTTTTTGAGGTAAAGGTGCCACCAGATGAGGCTTTATCAAGCAAACATAAATCTGTTAGAATATTTGATAAAGCTGGTCCGGTTGGTCCTTTAGGTAAACATTTATACATAATATACCCAATACCAGGCGGTGTAGCGGGTTTTGGGTCACCTGAAAGCTTGGAATCACCATTATGTGTAATGGATACGGAGTCATTTTTACATAGATAAATATGTTTTCTGTCCGAGGTAGCCGTGCTTTTATTGGTCGGCGCACTATTTCCCAGACGAAAAGTGCCAGCAAAATTGTCGCAGGCCATTCGTAAACCAGAAGTACTACTCTGTGATTTGTTAAAGTCAATAGGCAAAAAAATAGGTGATTGACCTAGAAGGATTATTGGCAGGGCAATCAAAAGTAAAATGGAAGTAATGCGCATGGATTCAATTTTCCTGATTAAGCCTTTTTGCTTAATTTGGTTTTGTGAAATGAATGAATGTATTTGAAACGATGATTTAAGGGGCAAAAGTACTTCATAACTTAGCTTTTTAGCAATTATGATAGTTTTTTTGACTTCATAATTTTATTATCTCTCCACTGATATTTAACATTCTCAGTTTTGGTAAGTAAGCTCTGGCTTCTTCCATAGATGAAAATTTTTTAACGATAATCTGATACTGTTTAATTTCATTGGTTATATCCTTTTGTGTTACGATTACTTTTTTTTCTACCTGCCTCTGAAATTGTTGCATATATTGAAGCGCTTGCTCTGGCTGATGGAAATATTTTATGACTATGCCGTAATAAATGGTCTCACTATTTTCTGATATATTGGGTTGATTGGGCAGTAACGCAGGCCTGTTTAAATGTTGTAAGCTTTGATTACCACTTTTGCCACTCACATTTCCTGTTGGTGACCGTTTGTTTTCTTCCAAATTCCAGGTGTTTAGTTTTGATAGCAAATTAGTGGCATTCATGGCCTCATCTATACGAACAAGCTGGTTTCCAGAGGCGTCAAATAATATCATCGTTGGCAATGCGTTTACTTTGAAAAATTGTTTTTCAGCATTTCCTATTGTCGTTTCTATATTGAGTTCAAGAAATAAGGCATTTTTATTTAAAAACCGGGCTAAATCCGGGTCTGTAAAGGTATTTGTTTTCATCCACTGACAGAGTTGTACCCATTCAGCATGGAAATATATAAATAATAATTTTCCTTCCGAACTACTCTGTTTCAAAGCGTCGGCCACCGTTCTGTTGCTGCTAATAACAGAATTTTTTACCTGTCCTTCGACAAAATAGAATGACAGTAAAAAAATAAGGACAATTAATCGGCGCATAATAGAAATGGAAATATATATAATTTTAAAATATAAAGGGGGAATTTATTTGGGTTAAGGTCTAATGACAATCAGTGATTGAGGTTTGAATTTATTACCTGAAGCATCGGATAGTTCATACCAGTAATAACCTCTTTTTAAGGCTGTTAAATCAATTTTGTCCATAAAATATCTATCTTTTATTACATAAGATTTTCTAAATTGTTCGCCGCCTAATTGATTCCAAATAATGAGTTTGTAGTTTCCCGGTGGCAGTGAAATAAAATCAAATCTCACCATACCTAAGGTAGGATTTGGCGCCGGATAAGCATTAGGTTTTATTTGTCCCATGGGAAAAATATTCCTTTCGGGAGATGGTGTTCTGAAACTTATTTTTTCAGCTTTCAGATTGTTTTCTGTAGGGTCCATCTTGACTATTACTACTGTCTCACGATAATCGGGACTATGAAAATGATAAGAAATACGCTGCGAACTTTTTAAAGGGATATTCAGTATTTGCCATGATCGTCGACCAATTTTTGTTTCTATCCGCACAGGGATATATTTATCCACTCGTTTTTCCCGAAGTACATCCATTATTTCGCCAGGCAGCACCATTTTACCGTAACCATCTAAGATAGTTTGCCGTTCTATGGAATATTTTATACGTATGGAATCGGGCTGTAGCGTAAATAGCTTTAAGAAACTTGGATCGGCATTCAGTTTTGAAAAGGTAACAAAACAAGTGGCCTCATCGTAAAAACCGCTGCCATATTTTATACTAGCCTTCTTTTCGACAAGGGGGTCTGTGAAAACCCATTGAGAAAATTTAGAATACCCCAGAAAATCAGGCCCATTACCAGCAAGCCAGAGCAGTTCCGACTTGTCTTTAGTGAAAAATCCTTCTATATTTTCTTCTACCTGTACTTTAAGTAAAGCACCAGCTGATTGCCAGTTAACTTTTTGTGTCACAGGGGATAGCAAAGAACTGAAATCCCATCTTTTATTGATACCTCCCTCCCAGTTTAATATGGCAGGGGATTTTTCAACCTCGTAGTAGAATACATCGCCTGCCTCGGGTAGCATCACAGGAGTACTTAAATTACTCTGTGCCATGATCTCTATCTGGAAAAGGACAAAAATTATAATATATATCTTAATGAATTTTTCATTAGCAGGCATAGAAAAAAAAAGATTGTTTGGAATGTTCATAGGCACACTTTTTCGAAAAGGGAATTTGGCAATCCTTGTTCAACAATTTTCCCTTCTTGTATAACTAAAATTTCGTCAACGTGTTGTATTGAATTAGACCTATGTGCAATAATTAAAAGCGTTTTGTTTTCAAGATAGGGGGAAATGTCAGTTTGAATAGCGTTTTCCGCTTTGGTGTCCACCGCAGAGGTAGCTTCGTCCATTATCAAAATGGGTGCATTTCTTAACAAGGCTCTTGCTAAAGCAAGCCGTTGTCTTTGTCCCCCACTTAACATCAATCCGCAGTCACCAATGTGCGTATTATATCCATCCTGAGTGTCCATTATAAATTCGTGCGCCTGTGCTATGCGCGCCGCTTTGATAACTTCTTCCATAGGTATATCCTCTCTTCCTAAAGTTATATTCCCTAAAATAGTGTCGTAAAATAAGGTGGTTTCCTGACTTATGACGGAAAATGTAGATCGAAGATCTAACAGGGAAATATTTTTTATGTCTATGCCATCTATTGTTATTCTTCCTTCAGTAACGTCATAGAACCGCGCCATTAATTCACAAATGGTCGTTTTACCTGCACCAGATGGACCTATTAAGGCTATCTTTTTCCCTTTAGGTAAACTAAAGGAAACATCATCCAAAACCTTTTGCGTTGTACCCGGATAATGAAAACTTACCTTATCAAAAGTTATTTCCTTCTCAAATGTAGCAAATGGAATAGGGTGCGAAGGGGGAATGACTTCTGACGTATAATGCAGTATTTCTTCTACCCGTGACAATGCTGCTATCCCTTTTCGTATATCAAAATAAGCACGCGAAAATGATTTTGCCGGGTCAATTACATTGAAAAAGGCAAATAGAAAGGCAAAAAAAGTGCCAGCCTCTATTTGTTTTTCAAAAACCTGCTGAGCTCCTATCCATAAAAGAACCGTAATGACTGAAATACCTAAAAATTCTGCCAAAGGCGAGGAGAGGTCTCTCCTTTGTAACATCCGTATGGTTTTTATTCGGTAAAAGTTATTTTCTATATCGAATTGTTGCTCTTTATATCGTTCAGCGTTAAATGATTGTATCGTTTTTATCCCACTAAGAGATTCCTCCCATCGGGATAAAATGATGCCGAGGGCCTGTTGAACCTCCTGAGAACTTTGTTTCAGTTTTTTACCTATTCCCCCTATAACAAAAGTAGTAAACGCAAGCATAAGTAAAACAATAGCTGTTAAAGGAGGACTAATGTAAATCATTAATCCAATACTTAACAAAATAATGAGGGGTTCCCGGAAAATTGTTTCTAATACCTGCAAAATACTGGTCTCAATTTCTTGAACATCAGTACTCACCCTGGCAATGAGATCTCCTTTTCTTTCTCTGGTATAAAAAGAAGGGGAAAAGGATAAGGCTTTGGTAAATAGTTTATTCCTAATATCTTTTACCACGCCATTCCTCACTGGGGCCATAAAAAAAAGAGCAAAATATCTACTTACGTTTTTAAGTAAAAATACCCCCAGTATAGCAAAACAGACATACTGTAATGCTTTCATTTTGCCATTTTGGGCAATGAAAAATAATAATTGTTGCTTAAACCACTTTTCCTGTTGTAGCAACGAACCCTCTGCATAATTAGACGCCTGAGAAGAATCTAAAAATAAAATATCTAAAAACGGGCTTATCAATGGTGCACTCAATACCGTGAAAATAGCGGTTAGTATATTGAATAAAATAGCAAGAGTAACCTCTTTTTTATAATTAAAGAGGTAACTCATCAAGCGCCAAAAAGGATTATTATTCATCCGGTATTTTTCCGGTTACTATTCATTCATGTTGAAATCATTCAGGAATCCGGTATGGAAATTACCACTTCGGAAATCTTCGTTCTTCATTAACTTTTGGTGAAATGGAACCGTTGTTTTTACCCCTTCTATGATAAATTCATCTAATGCTCTCTCCATTTTTAATATACATTCTTCCCGCGTATGTGCCCTGCATATTAGTTTGGCTATCATGGAATCATAATATGGAGGAATGCCATATCCCGCATAAACATGGGTGTCAACTCGCACTCCGTGACCTTTCGAACTATGGAAAGAGGAAATACGACCCGGACTTGGGCGGAAATTGTTGTAAACATCCTCCGCATTTATCCTGCACTCCATCGCATGAGCTTGCGGATATTGATTTTCCATGGTTAAAGGGTATCCGGCAGCTACTCTAATTTGCTCTTTAATTAAGTCATGGTCAATAACCTCTTCAGTTACAGGATGTTCTACCTGAATACGGGTATTCATCTCCATGAAATAAAAGTTACGATATTTATCTACCAAAAATTCAATAGTACCTACTCCCTCGTAATTTATGGCTTCTGCTGCTTTTATAGCTGCATTGCCCATGGCTTCACGTAGAGCATCAGTCATGAAAGGGGAGGGACTTTCCTCCACTAATTTTTGATGACGACGTTGTATAGAACAATCTCTTTCTGATAAGTGTATAACTTTTCCAAATTGGTCACCTATAATTTGAAATTCAATATGGCGGGGATCTTCAATGTATTTTTCTATGTAAATGCCGTCGTTTCCAAAAGAAGCCTTCGCCTCTTTCCTCGCCGCATCCCAGGATGAATCAAAATCTTTTTCATCCCATATAACTCGCATACCCTTACCACCACCACCGGCAGTAGCTTTAATAATTACAGGATAACCTATAGATGCTGAAACGAGTTTTCCTTCGTCAGTATCCTGTATTAGTCCTTCAGAACCAGGAATAACAGGAACGCCAGAGGCTATCATAGTCTCTTTCGCTGTTATTTTG
The DNA here is from genome assembly GCA_014190515.1 of Bacteroidota bacterium. Lineage (GTDB taxonomy): Bacteria > Bacteroidota > Bacteroidia > Chitinophagales > Saprospiraceae > BJGN01. Next base: position 13,450 of record BJGN01000024.1, on the reverse strand, counting down.
TCACCCATTTTCCTGATTTGATCGGGTTTAGGACCAATAAACTTAATGCCGTATTCAGCGCACACTTCAGCAAAATCAGCGTTTTCAGCCAAAAAACCATAACCAGGATGAATGGCATCGGCATTGGTTATTTCAACAGCCGCCATAATTCTGGGCACACTTAAGTATGACTCAGAAGATTGAGGTGGTCCAATACAAACCGCTTCGTCAGCGAAACGGACATGCAAACTCTCTCTGTCTGCTGTGGAATAAACAGCTACCGTTTTGATACCCATCTCCCGACAAGTGCGTATTACCCGAAGGGCAATTTCTCCACGATTTGCAATTAATATTTTACTAAACATAATTAACCCTTCGGATTGATTAGAAAAAGCACCTGATCATATTCAACAGGTTGAGCATCTTCTACAAGAATTTTTTCAATGGTACCAGAAAATTCGCTTTCTATTTCATTGAAGAGTTTCATCGCTTCAACAACACAAACAACATCGCCGGCAGAAATAGTATCTCCTACCTTCACAAATGCTGGCTTGTCAGGTGATGAAGATCTGTAAAACGTACCAACAATAGGTGATTTTACAGCGATGAGGTGATCAGTCGTTTTTTCCGATGTATTACCAGAAACAGGTGCGGCACTGGTTAAAGTTCCCGCAGCAGACGAAGCCACAGAAGGACTTGCAGCAACAGTTATCGGTTGAGGAGCTGGGTAGGTTTCTTGTATTACCCCCTGATAACCTTGATTTCTGCCCCTTTCGTAATTCTTTGTTCTTATAGACAACTCAAATTCGCCATCTTTCATTTTGAACTCGGAAAGGTCCAGTCTATTAATGAGTTTTAACAACTCCTGTATTTCTTTGAAATCCATATAGTTATTGTTTTACACGTTCCATGTATGCGCCAGAGGCTGTATCAATTTTTATGAAATCTCCTTCCCCAACAAATAAAGGTACTCTAACCTCTGCACCCGATTCAACAGTAGCAGGTTTTAAAGTATTGGTCGCTGTATCACCACGTAAACCAGGTTCAGTATAAGTGATTTGCATAACAACATACTGAGGCATTTCCAGCGTCAAAGGAGTTTCCTTTTCAGCATGAAATAAGATATCTACTTCCATGCCTTCCTTCAACAGCTTAGGACTGGTAATTAATTTTTCATCAATGGACACTTGATCAAAAGTATCGTTATTCATGAAATTATAACCCATTTCGTCGGCATAAAGGAACTGGAATTTCCTGCGCTCTATGCGAACCTCATTGATTTTATGCCCCGAGGCAAAAGTGTATTCAAGAACACGGCCCGTGGTCATGCTTCGAATTTTTGTTCTAACATGGGCAGCACCTCTTCCTACCTGTGCGTGCTGGAATTCGATAATTTGAAAAATGTCATCATTGAACTCAATACATAGACCATTTCGTATGTCTGCAGTTGTTGCCATATTGGTTTTTTGGTAAAAAGTTATATCTAAATTTGTTTTAAGCCCCAAATATAATCAAAAATTCGCATCATGTATCATGCTGGTGTGTCGTAAGCCCACTTTAGATAGAGGGCACCCCATGTAAAGCCTCCGCCAAAGGCAGTTAAAATGAGATTGTCCCCTTTATGAAGCTTCTTCTCCCAGTCAAAAAGACATAAAGGCAAGGTCGCAGCCGTTGTGTTCCCATATTTTTGAATGTTTACCATTACCTTTTCTAATGGAAAGTCTGCCATGGAAGCTACCGTTTGTATGATTCTCTTATTTGCCTGATGGGGTACAAGCCAAGCTACACTGTCATTGGTTAATCCATTCCTTGCCATCACTTTACTTACAACATCACTCATTCCACTTACCGCCGCTTTGAATACCGGCTTACCGTCCTGAACAATGAAGTGTTCTTTATTTGCAATGGTCTCTGCTGTCGGTGGATGAAAAGATCCACCTCCTTTCATATATAAATAATGTTGACCTTGCCCATCAGAATGTAGTTGTTGATCCATTACACCATATTCAGTGGAAGGTTCAAGTAAAACAGCCCCGGCGCCATCTCCAAATAAAATACAAGTGGAGCGGTCTGTATAATCTACAATCGCTGACATTTTATCTGCCCCTACAACAATGACTTTCTTATGGGTACCGGCAGCAATAAATTGTGAGGCGGTGGTTAAAGCAAATAGAAATCCTGAACAGGCTGCTGACAAGTCAAATGTGTAGGCTTTCGTTAAACCCGTTGCAGAAGCAATTAGATTGGCAGTATCAGGAAAATGCATATCGGCAGTGACCGTTGCACAAATTAGTAGTTCAATATCTTCCGGATTTGTACCCGTTTTCTCTAAAAGCCCTTTTACTGCTTCAATACCAAGTACAGATGTTCCTTTTTCCACACCTTTTAATATCCTCCGCTCTTTTATTCCAGTACGGGATGTTATCCATTCGTCGGAGGTATCAACCATTTTTTCTAATTCCTCATTGGTAAGTACATAATCTGGTACGTAGCCGTTAACGCCTGTTATAGCAGCAAAAGTTTTAGACATTGTTAATAGTTTAATATGGATAATGATTTACCATAAAGCGCCGCAAATGTAGGAATAAGTGCCAACTTTATTAGGAATATTTATAAATAAATGCCTATTGAACCACTTTATAAACCCTTTCACTAGCCAAAAGTAATCCTAAAAACGTCAAAGTACCGTTTATGGCTAATATTAAAAAGCCAAAGGTGAAGCCTTGAAATAAATCCTTCGAATAGGTGTCCAGCAACCATGAAATGATGGGTGACAGCACACAAATAGGGATGATCCATTGACTCTTCACCTTAAATTGTGTCAATATCCCAAAGGAAAATAATCCAAGTAAAGGTCCATAAGTGAATCCGGCCCAACGGAAAAGCTCATTAATGATTCCATCCTTTGATATGGTATTGAAAAGTATTATCATGAGAAACATTAATAAGCTATATCCTATGTGTACCATAAATCGTACTTTCTTTTTTTTCTCTTCCGATGCCTCCCATTTTTCAAAGTTCAAAAAGTCGATGCAAAAAGAGGTGGTCATGGCGGCTAAAGCCGAATCGGCGCTGGAGTAGGCAGCTGCAATTAATCCTAATATAAATAATATACCTATAAATGGAGATAAATGGTTTAATGCCAGAAATGGATAGACCTGGTCTGTCTTTTCAGGTAAAGTGATGCCAAGTTCCGAAGCATATATATATAGCATGGCTCCCATAGTTAAAAATAACAAATTGGCAAAAACTAAGATCAAACTGAAGGTGAACATGTTTTTCTGGGCGTCCTTTAACGTTCTACAGGTCAGATTTTTCTGCATCATGTCCTGGTCAAGTCCTGTCATCGTAAGGGTGATTAAAGCCCCACTCAAGAATTGCTTGAAAAAATTATTGGGGTCACTCCAGCCACCTTCAAAAAAGAAAACTTTGGAATATCCACTGTTATTTACCGCTCTGACCATGTCGCCAAAGCCCATGTTCAGATTTTGACATATTAGGATAATAGTAAGAAATACTGCACCTAACATGAAAAAAGTTTGAATGGTATCCGTAACAACGATCGTTTTAATCCCTCCCTTAAATGTGTAAACCCAAATTAAAAATATCGTTAGAAATACAGAGAATGCAAAAGATATTTGATAAGGTGCAAAAACAAATTGATGCAGTATGGTTGCTACCAAAAATAATCTTAATGCAGATCCCGTGGTCCGACTTAATTGAAAATATATAGCTCCTATCTTGTAAGCATGCCATCCAAATCTGTTTTCTAAATAGGTGTAAATAGAAGTTAAATTCATTTTATAGTACAAAGGGAGCAAAACCAGGGCAATAACCGCATAGCCTAGCATATAACCTAAAACAATCTGCATGTAGGAGAAAGCCTGATTCAAACCGCCCCCTCCGACAACACCAGGTATAGATATGAAGGTAACCCCTGAAAGGGACGCTCCTATCATGCCGATAGCCACCAGATACCAGGGGGAATTTCTTCCCGCATTAAAAAAATCTTGATTGTTTGCATTTCTACTGGTAAAGATTGAAACAAGAATGAGCATTAGGAAATATCCTAATATGATACCTAATAATATCGCCGGAGATAATGCTTTCATACGTTTTAATTAAAAATTTCCTGAATAGTTTTAATAATATTACTCTCCTTTATTTTCTTTGTTAAGGTCTTCTGACGTCTCTTCTATTACTTTTATTTCGACCCCTTCATAAGCATTTTCTCCTTCGGAGGGTACAAATTCTTGTTTTTTTGGAGCAGACGATTTAAATGCCATAGGTAATATAAGGAAAAGCCCAGCCATTATAGCCATATCTGCTATATTAAATATGCCAGACCGTAATTCTCCGATACCAATATTTAAAAAATCAACTACTTTTCCCTCTAAAATCCGATCTATGATATTACTTCCGCCACCTGCAATGATAAAGGCAAAAGCTGTTCGCTGCCAGGGGCCAACCTCATTATTGAAAAAAAGAGTAAAGCCAAAATAACCCAAAGCTAAAATAGGTATAATGGCCAAAACCCAGAATCTAACGTTTTCTGGTAGGTCTGAGCCTAAACTTAAAAAAGCACCCTCGTTTTCAGCGTAGATAATACGAAAACTATCACCAAGGTAGGATTGTGAAGGGTACCCTTTTAGCGTTTCAACCGCCCACACTTTGGTCATCCTATCAGATAAAATAACCAAAACCATGATAACTAAGGGTAAAACAAATTTTTTATAATCCATAAAAATTACTTTAAATTTTCCCAATATTTGAGCTTCCTCCTTGAAAGTAAAGGTTTTTTTCTATATTGAGGGGTTAAAAAAGAACAAATATAATGATGCAACCTTACTTTACCAATGATGCCATCGTATTAGGACTATTATTGTCTGTACTTTCTTTCGTTTTTTTTACCTCCTCAAGTAAAAATAAATGGATTCAAAAATTTTATACCGTTTTTCCTCCCTTGTTGTTATGCTATTTTTTACCAGCGCTCCTGCATTGGCCTCTAAATCTTATTTCTGGTGAAAACTCCGTCCTTTATAAGGTATCCTCTCAGTATTTATTGCCTGCCTCCCTCATTTTTCTATGTTTAAGCATTGATTTAAAGGGGGTTTGGAATTTAGGACCCAAAGCTCTAATTATGTTTTTAACTGGCTCAATGGGTGTAATTATCGGAGGGCCTATTGCTTTATTAACTGTTAAATTTCTTTTTCCCGACTTAATTCAGACAAATCCTGAAGATTTATGGAAAGGACTTTCTACCATTGCTGGTTCCTGGATTGGGGGAGGTGCTAATCAAACGGCTATGAAAGAAATTTTTTCAGTAGATGAAAATCTTTTTGCTGTTATGATTGTCGTAGATGTCGTTGTAGCTAATGTATGGATGGGTTTGCTCCTTTATGGCGCAAGTATTACAAATAAAATAGACAAATGGTTGAAGGCTGATACTTCAGCCATAGTTGATCTACAAAATAAAATGTCGGCCTTCCAAAAAGGGGTTGAAAAAATTCCAGATACCAAATCTTTGCTTTACCTACTTACTATTGCATTTGCAGGCGTTGCTCTTTCTCATTGGGGCGCAGATATCATTACGCCATGGCTGGGAAAATATACCGAAGTGCTCATTGCCTGGCGCTTAACCGCGCTAAATTCTTCTTTCTTTTGGATAGCCTTCCTCGCTACAACGATTGGCTTATTTATCTCTTTTACACCTTTGCGAAACTTTGAAGGAATAGGTGCTTCTCGTTTGGGTTCTGTGTTTTTATATATTTTAGTAGCAACCATAGGCATGCAGATGAATCTTCAAGAGGTTTTTCAAAATTTAGGACTCTTCGCCGTTGGGTTTATCTGGATGTGCATACACTGTATAATGTTGGTTCTTGTAGCAAGATGGATAAAAGCACCTTTCTTTTTCCTTGCCGTTGGGTCACAGGCTAATATTGGTGGTGCCGCTTCAGCACCCATCGTCGCCGCCGCTTTTAGTCCAGCTCTGGCTCCCGTTGGCGTACTTCTGGCTGTCCTTGGCTATGCATTGGGAACTTATGGCGCTTTGCTTTGTGCCTTTCTAATGCAATTAATTTGAGGAGAAATTAAAAATTTCATAATTTTTTGGAATTAATTTTATAAATCTTGCATAAAAAACAAAGTATTATTATATTTGCATCAACAGAAATAAATTTTGTTTGATCATCAAATTGTGAGGTGATGAAATTGGCAGCCATGCCCTCTTGTCTCGGGGGTGAGGATTACGGGATAAACGTAGCATAGGGCCGGTATCGATCCAGGGGTTGACCACCAATTTTCTGTGCTATGGCTAACTGCCTCTTGGTGGTTCGAATCCTTCTCTCACAGCAAAAAAAAAATAAGCGGATAACCCTTTCCTGATAAATTTATTGATTCAGTGAGTGTAGAAAGGAAGGATTATCCGCTTTGTAAGTACAGTTATAATATTAAAACTTAGAATGGTATCTTTTCGCTGCCTGTACACGCAATTTTTATTCGATTTTTTCATTCTTATGTAAGTTATTTATTTTTTAACCTTCTATATCCAGCCTTATATACGATAAATGTTACGCTTTTCCAACCTTTTACAAGGTCCGGCTCACCTCAAAATTAATAGTCCATGCGTAATTTTTGTTTGTCTGTCGTTATCCTATTTTTATTTTATTCAAATTCAAGTGCTTTCGTTGGTTGCCTCTCGGGTAATTGTTATGAAGGTTACGGCGTTTATATTTATCCAAGTGGCGGTCGGTATGAAGGTGATTTTCAACGCGCAAACCCCAATGGAAAGGGCAAATTGCATTTTCCAAATGGTGACATATATGTCGGGGAATGGGTGAATAGTTATAGGCAAGGTGTGGGTAAAATGATTTACAAAAATGGTGATTTATATGAAGGAGGTTTTTTTTACAGTAAGTTTCATGGTATCGGAAAATATATATTTTTTGTCGGCGGAAATTATCAGGGTAGTTGGCAAATGGGTGCCCAGCATGGCTTTGGTATCCTGAATAATCCAGATGGTACTTCTTACGAAGGCTCTTTTGTAGCCGGAAAAAAACAGGGGATTGGTAAACTTATCCTGCCCGATGGTAAAATTACCATTGGCGTGTGGGAAAATAATCAGCTAAGTACTCCAGCGCCTAAAAGTGCATCTCCTTCTATTAAGGTCGAAACGATTAAAATTCCTAAAATTCGAGCACTCATTATAGGTGTATCCGATTATAATCAAATGAAGAAATTAGAATTTAGTGATGATGACGCTCAACATATTTTTGATTTTTTACAATCTGAAGGTGGTGGTTCCGTGCCTTCGTCACAAATTATTTTATTGAAAGATCAGCAGGCAACGCACAAAAATGTCATGACTGCCGCAAATCAGTTATTTTCAAAAGCAAATCCTGAAGACTTAATCTTATTTTATTTTTCAGGCCATGGTTTGACAGGTGCTTTTCTGCCCGTGGATAGTGACGGTGTCATGCATCGGATAAATCATGAGGAGGTCAAAGCTATTTTGTTACAAAGTCCCGCCAAACATAAATTGGTTTTTGCCGATGCTTGTCATTCTGGGAGTTTTCGCTCTACGTCAGAAAATGAAAGTTCCTCTCATCTTCTTTATGAATCTTTAGCCGGTTATTCAGGCGGTTTAGGCCTCCTTTTATCTTCAAGGACAGAGGAATTTTCTCACGAATTCGATGGTATTCAATCAGGGGTTTTTAGCCATTTCCTTATTCGTGGTTTAACCGGCGAAGCTGAGAAAAATATGGATGGCCTCGTTTCCGTTAACGAATTATTTGATTACGTGTTTGAAAAGGTTCGTAGGTTTACTCAAAATAAACAATCACCTGTTTTATATGGTGGAATAGATAAAAATATGCCTGTTTCTGTAGTTCGATAGGTATTATATGTATTATTTTATGATATAAATATTTTATATTTGTTCTATGAAATGGAAGTTGTTTTTATTTATTACCCTATTCTTTAACGTCCCATTGTTCCTCAATGCGCAATGTGTCGAGGGAAAATGTATCGATGGTTTTGGTGTTAAAAAATTCCAGGATGGCTCCAGATATATGGGGACATTTGTTCAAGGTAACAGACAGGGTATAGGAATTTGTTTTTGGAAGAATGGTTCCCGGTTTTTTGGTGAATGGAAGCTGGATAAACCAGAGGGTGTGGGTGTCTTTATTAATGCTCAATCTTTAAAACAACAGGGCCTGTGGAAAAAAGGGAAACTTTTTGAGGAAAATCCAAGTTTGGTTACAGAAAAGTTGTTTTCCGTTTCCAGCCGTATTCAAGGCTGTTTAGCTGGTGATTGTATTGGTGGAAAAGGGATGCTGATGGTTAATGGGGACATTTATATCGGCGATTTTAAAAACAGTCTTCGCCATGGGATAGGAATTTGTTACTATTTTAATGGCTCGGAGTATAAAGGTGCCTGGCAAGGGGATAAACAACACGGAAATGGAGCGTTAACCTATTCTGACGGCAAAATTAGATCAGGTTTTTGGTCCGAAAATATTTATCAGGGACCTTCTGACCCGAGAACAAAAGGTCTAACTGATTTGCCGAAACCTCCCGCTTCTATACCAATAGAAAAATTGGAAGGTTGCCTATCGGGGAATTGTGAAAATGGCAGGGGAATTTATTTGTATGCAGATGGAAACAAATATGAAGGTGATTTTCAAAATGGGTACGCAAATGGAACAGGAAAAATATCTTACTATAACGGAGATGTATATGAGGGGGAAATAGAAAAGGGCTCATTGCACGGAAAGGGGATAATGATTTCTGCGAATGGAAATAAAGTTCAGGGAATTTGGGAACGTGGAATATTTATAAAAACGGCAGTACCGGAAGTGAGCCCAAATATAGGTACCAAAAATACGCCTTATTCTTTCTATGAGGGTGAAGTCTATGTTTTATTAGTGGGTGTATCAAACTACGTAAATCATAGGGAGCCGCTTCAATACCCTGATAATGATGCATTAAACCTTTTTGCTTTCCTCAGAAGTCCCGAGGGAGGAGCTATTCCTTCAAAGAATATTATAAATTTAGTTGATAAAGTAGCCACACGTAGAAATATTCTCGATTCCCTGAATGCCATGCTAGGTAGGGTGACAAAAAAGGATATGGTGATATTTTATTTTTCAGGTCATGGAATAAAAGGGGCATTTTTACCTATTGATTATGATGGTACTTATGAAAAAGTGGTGTACCATCATGAAATTTATTCGGCGCTTAACCAATCTAATGCTCAATTTAAAATGTGTATCGCTGATGCTTGTCATGCAGGGAGTATGCAGGAGCAAAAGGGCTTCTTAGGGAGCAGTCATACTGATTTTTATCAAAATAGCCAGTCTGACCAATCTGATTTTGCTATGCTCCTTTCTTCAACATCCAGTGAGAATTCAGCGGAAGCCGATAGGCTACAGCAAAGCGTATTTAGCTATTATCTAATTAAAGGCCTTGAGGGTCTGGCCGATACCAATCGGGACAAAAGAATTAGTATTCAGGAATTATTTAATTATGTCGGGGATAATGTTAGGAAATTTACAGAAAACAGGCAATCGCCAACGCTTACAGGACAGTTTGACCGGGGTAAAATAATAGGAATTGTCAGATCTAAAGATAAATAACTATTTATTTAGTATAATTAGAAAAAATTTATTACTTTTGCAGCCAATTTTTAACTAAAAATGTCTGATCCAGATGAGAAACTTTGAAGTAACTTTCATAGTTGATCCCGTGCTGTCTAATGATGAAATCAAGGAGACAGCTCAGACCTACGTAAAAAGTATCACCGAAGTAGGTGGTAATATTGTATTTGTTAATGAGATGGGCCTTAGACAATTGGCGTATAACATTGCGAAACGTAGCAGCGGGATTTACTATTGTATCGAATTCCAGTTGGAAGATCCTTCCTTTATTGCTGTAATGGAGTTAGCGCTTACCCGTGACGAAAGAGTCCTGCGCTTTCTAACCGTCCAGTTGGATAAATTCGGTATAAAATACAATGATGACAAAAGAAAAGGTCTCATTGGAAAGCGTAAGAAACCAGTAACTGATGCTGTACCTACAGCCGATGGCGTAGCCCCTCAGTCAGAAAATGAGGATTCCGCTAAATAATGCCCGTATATCATTTCTCAAAAAAAAATGTAGCTGATTATGGCAAACAAAGATGATATTAAATTCCTCAGCAATCCTAAAATTGGACAGAACCGCAAAAAATATTGCCGTTTTCGTCGCTTTGGTATCAAGCATATTGATTATAAAGATGCTGATTTTTTATTGCAGTTTATCAACGAACAAGGTAAAATTTTGCCTAGACGTATTACAGGTAATTCATTGAAATACCAACGTAAAGTTGCATCTGCTATAAAAAGAGCCCGTCAGTTAGCTTTGCTACCTTACGTTGCTGACTTACTAAAATGATTTTTATCGTTAACTCACAGTGCTCGTCACTGTTCAAATTCCAAAAGCCATGCAAGTAATATTGCTCCGCGATATGGATAAACTGGGAGATCGTTTCGACATTGTAGCCGTTAAAAATGGTTACGGTCGCAATTTTTTGATTCCTCAGGGTATTGCGCAGATTGCCAACAAAATTAACCTGGCCAATCTGGAAGAAATTAAAAAAATAGAAGAAGCTGAAGAATTACAGCGTTTAGGAGATTATAGAGCTATTGCATCTCAGTTAACTTCTCAAACACTAAAAATTGGCGCCAAAGCTGGTGCCAGTGGTAAAATATTTGGTAGCGTAACTTCTGTACAAATTGCCGCTGCAATTAAAGAACAGTTTGGTCTTGAAATTTTACGCAAGAAAATTGAACTTCCCGCAGAGGTTAAAGAACTTGGTACTTACACCGCTATCATTAATTTACATAAAGAAGTGATTGGTAAAGTGGAATTCGAAGTTTCTGCTGAATAATAAGTCTATATCATTCTGGAAAGGGAGGTTAAACTGAGGTTTAATCTCCCTTTTTTTGTCCAATGTAAAACCTAAAAACGGCACACATAGTTATTTTCCTTTAACCATTTTTCTTTTTCCTGATAGTTTGGCATGGCCGTTTCAACTAGTTTCCAGAATTTATTTGAATGGTTAAATTCAATGAGATGTGCCAGCTCGTGTATGATAACATAGTCGATAACATCAAGAGGTGCTAATAGTAATCTTGAGGAAAGTCTGATAGTGCCTGTTGTAGAACAACTTCCCCAGCGGCTATGGGTGTGAGGAATTTTGACCTCATCGAACCTGACGCTGAAATGCTGCTTATTCAATTCAGTGACTCTTGCTGTTATCGGAGCTAAATGAACCTTAGCCATCAGACCTGCAATTAATTTTCTAACTATGGCACTTGCTTGTTCAGCATCATAACCTTCACCTATCTTTAACTGAATCACCTGATTTGGTAGAACAGCTGCTTTTGAAATTTTTAATGTATGAGTTAAAATAACTATTTTATATACTATGCCTCTTACAACAATAAAATCCCCGTGTTTATATTGTCGAGGAATTAAATGTTTTAAAATGTTTGGTTTGGTTTCAACTAACTGATGGACCCAGCGGGTAAACCAAAGCCAGGCATTATCAAATTGAACTTTATTAAAGGAATTTGGAATCCTTAATAATAATCCTGATGCACCCACGGATGCACGCAAAGAACGCCTCCGTTCACTGGTAATTTTAACAGGAACAGAGGCATTTATTTTTGTAATTGTAATGGTGTCAGGAAGTACTATGCCCATAAGGTCTTATCCTCTGGATTGTGCGAAATCTTTCATAACTGAAATGAGGACATCAACGCTTTCTAAAGGAAGCGCATTATACATTGATGCACGGAAACCACCTACAGATCTATGTCCTTTTAAGCCTACAATGCCAGCTTCTTTACATTTATCGAGGAAAGGATTTTCGTCATTTGGGTTAACGGGTAAGAAGTTAGCATTCATAAGGGATCGGTCAGCATTTACGGAAACAGCGCCTTTAAATAATGGATTAGCGTCAAGTTCGTCATAAAATCTCTTTCCTTTCTCTTCATTATGTTTAGCCATGCCAGTTAATCCTCCATTATTTTTAATCCAACGCATAGTCAACATACTCACATAAATTGGAAAAACTGGAGGGGTATTATATGAAGATTCATTTTCAAAATGAATTTGATAATCTAGCATAGAAGGAATACCACTGGATTTTTTACCTAATAGTTCTTTTTTGACCACTACCAGCGTTACCCCGGCAGGTCCCATATTCTTTTGAGCCCCTGCATAAATGAGTCCAAATTTTTCAATGGGAAGAGGACGGCTAAAGATATCGGAAGACATATCACATACAATGGGAACGGGAACCTCAGGCCATTCGTGTATTTGGGTGCCATAAATGGTATTATTACTTGTAAGATGCAAGTATTGTTCTGTTGCATCAACGGTAAAGTCCTTCGGTATGTAACTGTAGTTATCCTTCTTTGATGACCCTAATACATTGACGTTGCCAAATGCTTTTGCCTCCTTTATTGCTTTTGATGCCCAACTTCCTGAATCAACGTAAGCGGCAGATTGGTTGTGAGCAAGAAGATTCATAGGCACCATGAAAAATTGAGAACTGGCACCTCCGGAAAGAAAAAGGACAGCGTATGAATCGTCTAAGCCCAGTAACTCAACAACCAGTTGCTGCGCTTCATCCATGACAGCTATAAAAGCTTTGTCTCTATGAGATATCTCAAGGATAGATAGACCACTGTTGTTAAAATCCGTAACAGCAAGAGCTGCCTCCGCCATTACGCTTTGAGGCAGTATTGCAGGTCCGGCATTGAAGTTATGTTTTTTCATTTGCATTATTTTAAATGTTGAAGCAAAAGTAAGGTTTAAAATGATTACAACTTATTGAAATAGTATAATTAAATAATCTAAGGAAAGGTTCATTATATACCCATACATATAGTAGCAGGTATTTAATCGATATTATTTAAGTGATTTGAAAAAAGTTTGAAAAAATATTCAATCAGATAGTATTGACAATGAATTAATTAGTGAAATATATATAGATATAGGATGAATTTTTAAAATAATTTAAAGAAGCACTATGTAAAAGCTAAATAAGTTTTCTATATTTGCACTCCCGAAGCGAAAGAGTTGCGGGAAATGAGGTTAGAAAGCGAGGAAAAAGAAAATAAAAAAAAGATTATAGGAAGTTTGGTTAATATGAAATAACTTTTTACTTTTGCAGCCCGAAGAGAAAGAGCTAGGGGAGGAAAGGGAAAAAAGAGTTTTAAGAAAGGGTATAAAAAGTTTTGTTATTAGTATTTAACTTTTTATGTTTGCAGCCCGAAATTGAGTAAGAAAGAGAAACACCAACGGGTGTTTTCAGATAGGTTGAGATTTGGTTGATGGTTCGAGGAGGATTATTGACAAAATGATTAAGACCGACAAAAAGTTCATTGACAGAGAGGGAAAGTAAGTAAATAAGGTTTAGCGA
>BJGN01000023.1 GCA_014190515.1 Bacteroidota bacterium | reverse complement strand
AGGAGATTCTGGTTCCTTGGGATCTGTGGGAGGTGTTGGTTCATTATTATAATGAATTGCTTTTTCATCAATTGCCGTTATAAATGCTTTTTTATCAACAACCCAATTAGGATTTTTTCCTTTTTTCCCATTTAAGGGAACTGCTTTCAATGTTAGCTCTCTTGCATTATTAACATCGTTAATACCATAAGTCGCTTTTAGGATCGAAACAATCTCTCTTTTTTCAGATTCTTGAATTCTTGCACTTGAAGAAACCTGATAAGTAAACTTACCTAACCTGGTTACACCTTGTCCAGGATTTATAGTAAATGAAATGAATATAAGAGAGATAAAAAGAAAAGTTGGCAAACTGAATTTACTCATAATTTCAAAATTTTGTATTTAGTAATAAAAGTATAAATCTAAAATACTAAAAAAAATTAGGTTTAAAAATTTTAATCTAAAAAAAGTAATAAAAAGTGGATAATAAATTGAACCGGCTTTTCTATCATACTCAAATTCAACTATTTGTATTGGAGAAGTTGTTGGGAAATGCATAAATTGTTAATTTATCTTATTTTTAATGATGAAACACTTTGATAATAATTATTATTGAACACAGAAAATCCCCAATACTGATGTATCGAGGATTCTCTTTTATTCATTCTCAAAATATTTTACCGAATAATCGTTACATCACCTTTTTCAATTTTACCATTTGGAACATTTAATCTGAGTATAAAATAATAGGTTCCATCAGGCAGCGGTTGATTCATAGAATTCACCCCTCTCCATTCATTTTTGTAAGGTCTTTGAGTAAATACAATATCTCCCCATCTATTAAAAACTATTAACTCTGCATCTGGATAGTCAGCTGGAAATTCATCTAAAATTTCAAAGGCAAGCGCATCATTTTTACCGTCATCATTCGGGGTTATTGTATTTGGAATAATTGGCAGCGGTGCATCGGGATCGAAAGCAATGGTAATTCGTACCGCTGCTGTGTCACACAAAGTAGGGCAAGCATTATTACATAGTTTGTAGGAAAAACTATCATCTCCACTTCCTCCTGGTTTCACTTTGTAGTTGATATTACCCCCTGAAATAGAATCAATCAGACCTTTAACTGGTTGATTCAACACTGCTAGTTTAAATCCGCCCAATTTGCTCACCTGATCATTTTGAATGGCCACTAAAACAGCCTTTCTTGTCCCCGTAGGAATAGATAGTAAATCGTCCACTGCAATTGGATTGGTTTCACGAGTAATAGTCACAGAATCAACACTATAAGCCTCACAACTTGCCGTGGAAACAGTCCAGACAAAATTATTTTTACCTACTTTTAATCCAAAAGCAAAACTACCTGAATTATTTGGAAGCTCAACCTGAGGGCCCCCTGTTACAGTCCATTTTCCAGTATTTAAAGAAGATAATTTAGCATTTAGATTAATATTTTCCCCACAACTGATGGTATCTACCCCTGCATTGGCTAATGGTAAAGCAGGATCGAGAATAAAAACAACAGTATCTTTTGAAGTACAGCCGGAAAAGGAATTCACTATATCTAAAGTGTAGGTACCGATTTGTTTTACCTGTCCATTTAATTGTGTATTATTTGTCACCGAATCTTTTCCTACCAGCGTCTTCCACAAGTACTTGAATGAAGTCCCACTGCTTGTTCCCTTCGTGTCTATTAAAGTAAATTTGCCTGGACAGGCCAAAGGCTGCGGTGTAACCAAATTAACTATTGGTCGCTGCGTAGAATCTGGAATATTAATTTTTGTACTACCCACACAGCCATTCCTCTTGTCCTTTATATCAAGAGAATAGTTTCCTGGTTTATTTATTTTTACTAAATAAGCGTCGGTTGTTAACTGAATGGCATTCAATTGATTATCTAATGGAACCCATGAAACCTGATAATCAGACCCGACGGAAGAACCATTTTGACCGTTTATTTCTACTACGGGATTATTACATGTTATTGGCCCAGATAAAACAGCAAAGGCATCTGGTAATCTTTTATTCTCTGTAATAACAATTGAATCAATGGCCTTACAACCTGTAATATTATTGGTGGTAATGAGTTGATAAGTTCCCCCTTTTTTAACTTTATAAATAAGACTGGAATCTAATTTTAATGGATCTCCCTTTGCATCAACCCACGCGTAAGAATCTCTTGCTGCATTATTATTGGCCGTCACTGCCTTCAGTTCTATAGAATCGCGAATACAGGTAATCTGCGTTTCGTTAAATATAATTTTTGCCTCCGGTGCTAATTTATCTAAACCCACTAAAACATCAATGCCACCTTCACAGAGCGTTGTTTTATTTTGAATCTGCAGAATATAGGTTCCAACAGTAGACACTTTGGGATTGGGAGAGTTAAAGCCAGAGGCAATAGTGCCGTCAAGAGTCAACCAGTTGTAGGTATAATCTGCTGTTGGAGAAACTGCAACGGATATATTTCCCTGAGGAAACTTACAGGTAATTTTAGGGTCTGTTATTAAGGTAACTTTTGGAGAATCCAATTGTGATATAATTCTAACGGAATCTATTCCTTCACAAAAACTAAACTTATTAATTGCTTTGAAGGAAAATAATCCACCTGCTTTTGCCTCAATATCCAGGGTATCTTTAGCGAGTTGATTGCCATTTAAGAACCAAAAATACTGTAAGTCTCTATTTTCAGTATCCGCTACCCCCTCTAATAGCATTTTAGGATTCTTACACGTCAAGGTATCTCCGTATTTTATAATATCAGCTTGCACCACCTCCCTGATATCTTTTAGCAAGGTACTATCAGAAAGCACACAACCTGTAACGAGGTTGGTTGTTTTTATGGTGTAAATACCCGTTTTTTCAACCTTAGGTTGTTGCATAGTATCTTGTCCGGCAGGAAGAATTCCTCCAGCATTGGCAGTCCATAGAATACTATATTTATCTCTTTGAGTATTAAATGCAGTTTTCAGTGTAGCCTTTGGCTCGAGACAAGTCCAGCTGGTTGTATCTGCCAGAGTAAATCGGGCATAATCGGCATTTGGTAAAATATTTATGGTATCTCTTGTAGAACAACCTGAAGTTACATCACGCACCAGGACAGAATAACTTCCGAGCTTACTTACTGTCACCGAAGAATTCAATCCTAAAAATGAACCACTGGTTGTTTCCCATAAATAATCTAAAGGATTTGGATGTGGTTGTGCTGTTGCTTTAAGGGTTACTGACTCACCTTTACAACCCGTTTCTATATCATTACCAACACTAACTATGGGTTTCAGCACATTGTTGGTAACCATAACCGTATCGGAACTGGTACAAAAACTCTTTGTATTTTTGACAGTTATAATATAAGTTCCGCCAAAAGTAACCGCTGGAGCATCTAGTTTTTCCTGACCTGCTTCTAATTGACCGCCATTAATGGCTTTCCAGGTTACCGTCAAAGAATCTCCTTTATTTAAAATAGGCACACCAATGAACGAGGTTGGTGAATTACAAGTCAAAATTTTATCTTGTCCGGCATCTGCTTTATAAAAAGGAATAGAAGTAATGACAATAGTATCTTTTGCCACACAACCAATGGCATTTTCTACCTGATAGACATATAACCCGGGTTCAGTAATGGTTACTACTGATTGCTCATTATTACCTTCTATAATACCATTCAAGGTTGACCATTTTACATTAATTCCTGAACCTGGTGTAGAGGAAGTACCTGTACCTGTAAGCGTTAAGGAGCGGGGTAGACACTTTAACAGCGCATCAGGTCCGGCAATGGCTATTGGTTGACCTGGCGCAACACCAATGGTTATAGTATCGGTACCTCTGACCCTTGGATTTGATAAATCGATGACCGTTATTACAATTTTACCTGCGGGTAAATTTTTAATGGCATTGGTAGAACCCAGATTCCTTCCTGTTGCAAGGGATATCCAACTATAAATAAACGGACCTTTTCCACCTGAAGTTACAAATACCTGAGCAGTTCCGTCATTTAGGTTGGTACAAGAAACATTAGACGAATTTTTTGCAATAAGCAGAGTATCAACAATGCACACTGGTATATCTTTGTAGAATAACTGACCCGCCCCTTTTTTGGTGGTTACAGTAGAAGGTGGTGCCTTATCGACTTTTATAAGAAAGCAGGTATCAGCATTACCTATAACCTTATAACATACTGAAAACAAGATAGTACTATCTGCCAATGTTTTTCCTGCTGCATTGAGCCAGTTGAACTCCAAAACACCCGAACTTGCCTCGCTTACATCGAAATTTGAAGGCAAACTTAAATTTAGACCGGCATTCAGATTTTTTAAACCCGTGTATGTCAATCCTGCTGGCGACCAGTTTAAAATAAAATCGGCTTTCGTAATATCTTTGAAATCTTTTACTTTAAAATCAACGCAGTGATTGGATGTCCTTTTTGCTTCATTCTTTTTACTAAAAAGTACAAAACCATCTGGATTCAAAATACAAATTTCCCCAGGATCATAAAGGAGGCTATTTTCAAGCCTTTGACCGCCAAGGAGTGGACTGGTTGAATAATTGGAGCCAATGGTTGCTATATCAATCAAAGAGCAATTGGTAGCATCTCCAATTTCGAATGGAGAAAGCCCAATCAATTCAAAACAAATCTTAAATATTTCAGCTTTATCCGCGGCGAGAGATACATCAGAAGGAATAGCACTATGCCAGGATAAACCCAATAATCCTGCATCAAATGCATTTTCAGTAGAAGTTTTTAGCCCCACTAGTTTTTGATCAACGACCTTAACATATTTAAATAGACCCGGATCCCAGGACAGATTAAAAGTCAAACTATCTTTTTTATTAAAATTTGAAACGGATACGGGAACACAAATAGTTTCTCCCTTTTTTCCTTCCCCATCTCCAAGGGTAAAAACTACTCCCTCAGGTTGCTTTATTTGAATAGCACAATTGGTTGCATTTAATTCATAATTGGGGGGGAATTCATCGTATAAAACAGTGGCACCCGGATTAATTATTTTTAATGGCGTCACCTTGACACCAACCCCCAACACATCGAAACAAACCTTATAAAGAGTGTCTCCTTTATTAATATTGCGTGTACCCAATTTATTAACCCAGTCCAATGCCACTACCCCATTTTTTATAGTGAATTTTGAGGTATTTAGGGAAGAGAGCTTTGATGAGAATTTTTCGGTACGAACAAAACTCAAAATTTCAGGATCGTAAGTCATTTGATATTTCAGGGTATTCACATTAAGCAAATCCTGATCAGCGATAATAGCAACACATTTCTCAACGCCAACCTCAACCTCCGAACCACATTCAACCCGAAGTTTAAGCCCATCAGGGTCACATCTACTAATGGTAGTGACAATTTCTTCGCCGACCAGAGCAATTACATCCAGTCTAAAAGTATCTTTTCCTGTAGTTGGAGAAACGGTCCTACCTTCTGAAGTCGCCTCCATTTTAACACCAAAATTAGAAACGAAATCAACGGAGGTTACCTTTTGACACGGGCCTATAATTTTATAACAAACTTCAAAAATTTCAGAATTATCTTTTAATGCTGCTGGTTTCCCGGAACTACTCTGCCAGGCAAAAATCAAAGCATTTGACCTCTTCGTATCCTCTGGTAATCCGAAACTACCTCGCGAAAGACCTGGAATGGTAGAATTACTAATTTTCAAATCCACGAATTCCAGCAAAGTATCTGGCCATTGCATAACAAACTGAATACCGGCAATACTATCCAAACCAGTCACTTTTACGGGAGTACAAACAATCTCATCTTCTTTTCCTGCCATCGGTTCTCCAGCCACCGTAAGTGCACGCACACAAGTAGAGATATTACCCCTTTTTTGAAGAAATCCTACATCAGTACATCCCACATTTTTATAAATTTCAACAGGATAAACATCATTATTCTTCAAAATAGCAGGATCAGTAGTAATACCAATGGTTGTGGAAGAACCGTAAGTGGAAACGGGTTCAAAACATAAGGAGAATACTTTCTCCCCGTCTGGAAAATTAAACGTTGGTAACTTAGGACCAGAACAATCGTCGTATTTCCATTCAAAGAAAAGTAATCCTTCTGTTAAAGCTCTGGATCGATCAAAGTCTGAAAGTTTAATATTTCTTAAAGTTCCTAATTTAATATCCACAAGTTTAACAATCTTTGGATCCCATTTAATGGGCATCTTGACATAAAGTACATTGGAAAAGTCATCGGTAGTGACATCTACGCAAGCAGTACTATTTCCACAAGGAGCTATGGAGGAGAATAAAAAAGTAACGGCAGCCTCCTGTGACAGAGCCCTGACCGAAAACAATGAAAGAAAGAAAAGAAGTTTTATACTACGCTTCATTATAGAGTGTAAATAAGAATGATTCAAAAGATTATTTATTCAAGGAGTAAGAAATATTAATTTCGTGTCCACCACCGACAAAGGGGCCAAAGGTTTTAAAGCTATAACCGTATCCATAGCCAATTCTAATGGAGTTATCGAGGCCAAGATTTTCACCTAACAGTACACCAGCTTCGAGATGCAAAGTACCAGAAGTTGATCCCCCGGTTCCAACCCAAAGGCTTCCCGGCATCTGATAACGAACGTTAACATCGACATTCACAGGAGCATTCGGCGCATATTTTACCCAAACGGATGGTTCAATGAAACTATTATCATCAAAGAACAGGTACATACCCAACAAGCCGTATAAATGCCTGACCCTTTCAAGGTAATAATCACTTGAGGTATTTTGGACTTTCAAATCGAGACCTAATACTTGTGGCATGGAAACACCACCGTAAATATAAGAAGAAGCCGTTCGTCCTGTGGACATATATCTGTAAGCATAAATTCCTACTCCGACGTCGGGGAATAGTTGATTTTGCCCCGTCATCGCTAAGTCGTCTGTTTTATCTCTGACAACAATATTATCTGTATTTATGCCAAACTGAACCAAACCTGCTGTTAGTCCTAAAATTACACCACCCAGTGTCGGATCGGAAGTAATAACCCCTGCAATTCTACCATAAGCTCCGGTAAAACTGATAGGTCCCGTTTGATCTCTCATCAAATAACCACCACCCATCATTGTCACACCAGCATAATCATCGGCATAATAAGTACCTCTGATGGTCATTGTTCTGGGTGCTCCAGATAGACCATTCCATTGAGAACGGTATGATGCGCCCACGGTAAAATTGTTAGAATAAGCCAAATAGTCAGGTTCAAGTGCCGCAGGATTAAGCAATCCCGTATTTTCTCGATACTGCGTAAATAAAGGGAGTTGTTGAGCAATGAGCTTATTAAGAAAACAAAAAAGGATGCTCACCATCAATAAAGTTATTTTGTTGGAATAACCAGGGACATAACCATGCTTTATTTGGACTGATTTAGCATTAAGTCGTTCAAGTTTTTTGTTTAACATCATAGACAGTGATATAATAAAAGTATAAGTTTAATCAAAATAGGCACCTAGCCTCCATTTTAAATAACACGGCACAAATTTAGCTTTTTTACCACGTTTACCGACAAATTAACAATGCGAATTTTACTATTTTATTTTAGAATAGTCATCAAAAAGATTAAAAAACCGTGTATTTAAGATATTTTAACTAAAAAGTCCTTGCTGAAAATAATCAACAAGGACTTTTAGATAGGTACAAATAAAAATTATTGTCTCATGGCTACCACAGCGTCCATTTTTGAGGCCTGAGAGGCGGGAATCATTCCTGCAAGTATACCAATAAATATAGACAGTCCGAGACCAAGTAAAATGTTATTCAAGGAGAGAACAAATTCAAAGGAAGTAAGTCCATAAGAGAGTGCAAACATAGCTATATAAACCAGCGCCAAACCAAAAACCCCACCAACAATACAAAGGATAACCGATTCAATTAAAAATTCAAGCAAAATCATATATCTTTTAGCGCCCAGCGCTTTTTTGATACCAATGATTCTGGTTCTTTCCTTTACAGAAACGAACATTATATTTGCCACGCTAAACATACCAACCAGCGTAGCAAAACCACCCAGAAATATACCCAAAATGTTTAATGCGTCAAAAAAGCCATTCAGGAATTTGGATATTATAGAAAGTTGGTTCAGAGAAAAATCATCTTCTTCAATAGGTCTCAATCTACGTTGAGCCCTCATTGCGGCCACCAGATTGTCTTCCAGTTCATTTAATGTAACCCCTTCTTTTGCTTTTACCCCAACGGATGAATCCGGCCAAAAAGAGTTTTGATTTAAATTAGCGATTTTGCGCGCCAATGGATAAGAAATGATAACAATATCGTCGAAATTCATAACATTTATAATACTCTCTCCCGATTTTTCTAAAACGCCAACCACTTCCAGATTTCTTCCACCCAGGCGAATTATTTTACCAATGGGATCGATAGGTCCAAAAAGTTCTTCTGCAGAATTAAACCCTAAGATTACTTTATTTGCACCAAAATTATATTCAGAGGGGGAAAAAAATCTTCCCTGGGAATAATTCAGGTTGAACAGCGCGCCGCACTCTTCAGAAAAAGCCATGGTATAAGCTCCTTCAATAGAATTATTTCTATATTTAACAATTTTCGAGCCAATTCCCATCCAATATCCTACGACATCGGCATTTTTCATTCTTTTTTTAACCCCTTCATAATCAGCATAGTTAATGTTAGGTCTACGCATCCATTTAAAATAATTTTCACCGGGATCTTCTGCCCAGGAGAATTTTTGAATGTAAATAACCTCTTCTCCCAATTTAGCAATACTTTTACGAATGTTATTTTCAAGAGAATCTACGGCAGAGAAAACGCCAATAATACAAAAAATACCAATGGTGATACCTAAAAGAGAGAGGAAACTGCGTAGTTTGTTACCTATAAGTTGTTGAACTGCCTGTGAAATACTCTCAATGATTACTTTTATAATCGTCTGCATAACATTTATTTTTCTCCAAATATTTAAAGTACAAAGGTACGTTGGTAAAAATAATAAATTCACTTGTTTAGATGAAAGACTGTAATTAATCTATAAAATTCAACCGGTACCATTTTTTTTTTTGAAAAAGCTTCAAACTATTTTTTTTTCTTAAGCGTTATCATACATTGATTAAAATTGTTAATTTTGCTCACCAAAAGTCAAAAACCGTTTCATGCGAACCAAACTATCCCAATTTAGTTTTGATTATACCGAAAACCAAGTTGCCTCCTACCCTGCTCCAAATCGCGATGACGCCAGATTGATGGTGATTGACAGAAAAACAGGTAAAATCGAACACAAAATATTCAAAGATTTGATTGACTATTTTGATGAGGGAGATATCATGCTGTATAATAATACCAAAGTTTTTCCTGCCAGATTGTATGGTAGAAAAGAAAAAACTGGGGCAAAAATAGAAGTTTTTCTGCTAAGGGAACTCAATCATGATACTCGTTTGTGGGACGTATTGGTTGATCCTGCCAGAAAGATTCGCGTTGGCAACAAATTATATTTCAGTGATGATGACGACAACGATGTGCTTATAGCTGAAGTCGTTGACAACACTACTTCCCGCGGTAGAACTATACGTTTTCTCTTTGACGGCACAGATGACGAGTTTCAGGAAGCACTAAATTTTCTGGGTAACACTCCGTTACCAAAATACATCAACAGGCCATGTGAAGCGGGTGACAGAGATTGGTATCAAACTATTTTTGCCAAAGATATCGGTGCTGTCGCAGCACCCACAGCAGGCATGCACTTCAGTAAGGAATTAATGAAGCGCATGGAAATAAAAGGGGTGGAATTTGCTCCCATCACTCTTCATCTTGGTTTGGGTACCTTCCGTACCATTGACGTTGAGGACTTGTCCAAGCACAAAATGGATGCCGAATTCTATAGAGTTCCGCCTGAAACAGTGAATATGGTTAATGTGGCTAAAAATAAAGAAAGAACGGGCAGAAATAAAGTTTGTGCCATTGGTACTACCTCATTACGTGCGGTAGAATCGGCCGTTTCAGCTGAAGGTCAACTAAAGACAGTAGAGTCAGGCTGGACAAATAAATTTATTTTTCCTCCATTCGATTTTAATATTGCAGATAGCCTAATCTCAAATTTTCATCTTCCAAAATCAAGTTTGCTGATTATGGTTGCTGCTTTCGGAGGACATGAACTTGTAATGCACGCTTACGAAGAAGCGCTTAAAGAAGGTTACAGGCTATTTAGCTACGGTGATGCCATGTTTATAAAATAATTAGTCAAAAGAATATAAATTATTACTTTTGTGAAAAGTCAACTTATTTTTCATTAATTTGAATTAAAACAAAATACTATGTATTGGACTTTAGAGCTCGCTTATAACTTGGAGGAAGCACCCTGGCCTGCCACTCGGGATGAATTAATTGATTATGCCATACGTTCAGGTGCACCCATTGAGGTCATTGAGAACCTACAGCAAATGGAGGACGAGGGCGAGATTTACGAGGGAATTGAAGATATTTGGCCTGATTACCCAAGAAAAGATGATTTTCTTTTCAATGAAGACGAATATTAATTTAACCAATATATAAGACCCAAAAGAGGCAATTCTAGATGGAATTTGCCTCTTTTTTTATATCTCGAATTTTCACTATGGGCATAAGTATAGCAATTGATGGATTTTCCTCCTGCGGAAAATCAACCTTAGCCAAAGCAATGGCAGAATCACTCCAATTCTTATTTGTAGATTCTGGGGCTATGTACAGGGCCGTTACTTATTATTTTTTGAAAAATGAGATTCCTATTCATCAGCCAAATGTTGTTCAAAATGCTTTGGAGAATATTAATATAACTTTGGAACCCTCTCCAAATGGTAATGTAACTTTCCTGAATGGTAAAGATATTAGTATAGATATCAGAGACATGGCTGTGGCTGAAATGGTAAGTAAAGTAGCGGCTATTTCAAGCGTAAGAATAGCCATGGTGAAACAACAAAGACAAATGTCCTTACATAATAACCTTATTATGGATGGAAGGGACATAGGTACTGTTGTTTTCCCTAACGCTGTATTAAAAATTTTTTTAACAGCAGATATTGAGGTCAGGGTTAACCGCAGATACCTGGATCTTTTATCAAAAGATACCCTCGTTTCTCTTTCTGAGATAAGGCGTAACCTCTTTTTACGAGATTACATTGATTCTACCCGAACAGATAGTCCTCTTTTGAGAGCAGAAGATGCCATCGTTCTAAACAACAGTAATTTAAGTAGAGAAGAACAATTAGAGATTTGCTTATTGCTCGCCAAAAAGAGAATGAAATAAATATATATTACCTTAAATATCTCTTATTGAATGTCTATCTAAAAGAACATCTTTCAGCTCTTTAATCCATTTATATTGTTGAGGCATTACTTTTTTTAATGCATCCTTTACTTTAAGATAAGTTCCTGTTTCATCGGAAATAAACTTATCCGAAATATTTTTTGCATCCTCATAAAGCAACCATTTCAAAGAAGGAATATCCTCTTCCTCAATTTCTAAAGCCCAGGTTTCCTCTTTTACCCCCGATGCGTGAATATCGTTGGCAATGAGTGTTGCCTGATCCTTAAATTTATCAGAAAGAGCTTTGCCTTTATTTTCCTGTGGCAGAGACAAAGATTGAGAATCTTCAGTGTCCAAAAGAAATATTTCTAATCCACGTTCTCTGAATCTATATAAAATAAAGGTAATTTTTCTTATGAAATCCATATAAACCAATAGTTAAATTTTCCATTTTTCTTTCCAGAACAGAAGCATAGTCATAGCAAGAATCGTTGCTTGTTCCTCTGCTGAAATAGACTGATTCAGAACAACGAAGGCTCTTTTAGATATCTGTTTTGAATCCTTAAATACATCCTTTGGGAATAAAACCATTTCTCTATCCTGAATAAAGAGGCTCGTACCTTGCGATGGGTGTTCTTTTAAGTGTAACAAAGTTGCCCCCGTCCTAACTCCCTTTAATACTTTTTCATCCATTAGAAACACGCCTAATGCTTGATTATCAATTACTATTTCAATATCATTTGATTTGAATAAAAATCTATATACATGATTCTTATCCTTAGCGACCACCATAGCCTTGAAATCAGCAGAACCAAATTTTTTAATTGCGAAAGCGATGCCCGCTTCGTTGAAAAGCGTTGCCATTATACCTACTTCGATACCAGAAATCTTTGATTTGACAACACCTTTTAATTCATTAGCTGATAGAAGTTCTATATTAATTTCACCCAAGGGAGCCAATTCACTCTGTTTCATTGGAACGGCTTGATCTAATTGTAAAAAAATCTCTTCAATTTTTTTACCCCCTGGTTTTAGCGCACTGAGATTATTCTTCATCAAAATGAAACCAGAGCCTACAAGAATTAGCGCAGACAGAGCTAATAAACCCATATTATATTAATTTAAGGACAAGATACGCAAAAGGATTTGAACGAAAAGGATTTACTAATAAAAGCAAGAAAATGCACCTTAAAGGTATGATTTAAGGGCGTTCCTATTGTAAGATTTCCTTAATCGTCGAATTGCTCTTTCTTTAATCTGGCGTACTCTTTCTCTTGTTAGCTGTAAAAACTCTCCTATCTCCTCTAAAGTTAATGGCTTTTGACCGTCGAGGCCATAATATGAAGAAAGAACTTCGACTTCCTTTTCGGATAGAATACTCAAACCTTCTTTGAGATCTTCCTTCATAGACTGAGCCATCAAATTTTTATCTGGTTCATTTTCTCCTGAATTAGGCATAGTTTCAAGCATTGTTAAATCGCTATCTTCCTGGCCGATTGGCGCATCCATAGAAATATGTCTGGCATTACTACGTTGCATATTGAGAACATCCTTAGGTGAAATATCCAAAATAGCCGCTAATTCGTCGGTACTTGGCTCTCTTTCATATTTCTGAATAAAATTAAGGACTGCCTCGTTAATTTTATTATAAGTGCCTACTTTATTGAGGGGTAGTCTAACAATCCTTGAATGATCTACAATCGCCTGAAGGATAGACTGTCTAATCCACCACACAGCGTAAGAAATAAATTTAAAACCTTTAGTTTCATCGAACCTTTTTGCCGCCTTCATTAAACCGACATTACCTTCGTTAATCAAGTCACTTAAAGAAAGGCCTTGATTTTGATATTGTTTAGACACAGAAACGACGAAACGAAGATTTGATCTAATCAATTGATTTAATGCTTCTTCATCATTTTCCCTAATCCGTTGAGCCAACTTAATTTCATCATCGCCAACCAACATAGGAATTTTTGAAATATCCTGTAGATACTTTTCAAGAGAGAGACTTTCTCTGTTGGTAATTTTATTAGTAATTTTTAACTGTCGCATGGGTTTATTCATTTACAATAACTATATACGAAAAAATACCCCTAAAAGTTTCCTTTTTTTAACAATTTTTACTAACACACCCTTTTTTTCACTATTTCCAGTACTTTATCCACTTCGTCAGAGGATGTATAGGCGGAAATACCCATTCTCACCACTCCATCCAAAGCCCTTAGACCCAAAATCTCCACGGTTCTCAATGCGTAAAAGTGACCATTCCAGGCAAAAACGCCATTTTCCCCTAAATAACTACAAAAATGATTTGGTTTTTCATTTACTACACTGAATGATAAGGTAGGAGCTCTATCTATGATATCAGGAGGTAAACCCCATAACTGAATACCCTCCATGGCTTCCAAACCGCGGTATAATTTTATAAATAACCCCTTTTCATGCTCATGAATCATTTCCATAGCCCTCACCAAACGCTCTCTTTTAGTTTGCCCTGAACCCTGGCTTTCCAGAAAATCAACGGCGGCGGAAACACCAGCAAAGGCGGCAAAATTTGGCGTTCCCGTTTCAATTGAATCAGGTGCAGCCTGACCAGCAGTGCGCAATCTATCCGTTGGTAATCTGTCTAGCAGGCCTTCTCTTGCGTAAAGGATACCAACATGAGGGCCATAGAATTTATAGGCAGAACACAGTAAAAAATCACAATCTAATGCTTTTACATCCAGGCTAAAGTGTGGTGCCCCATGGACGGCATCGACTAACAACCACGCACCTACCTGATGACTAAGGTATCTAATTTTTACTAAATCATTGACTGTTCCTAAAATATTAGACGAAAATCCTACCGCTACCAATCTGGTTCGTTCATTGATTTTAGATTCGAAGTCTTCATAATCCAGTCGTCCTTCGGGTAATAGCCTAACCTCCCTGACGATAATACCCTTTTCGCGAAGGGCAAGCCAGGGCCCTCTATTTCCTTCGTGATCCAGTTGTGTAATTAACACTTCATCGCCAGGTTGAAACAAGCGGGCAAAGGCGCGGGAAAGGGAAAAGGCCAAACTCGTCATGTTGGCACCCAAAGAAATTTCTCCCCCATGATTAGCACCTAAAAAATCGGCCATGGTCGATCTGGTCTCATCTACCACAGCATCGGTTAATGACGATGTTATAAATTGACCATGCGAATTAGCATTTTTATGCAAGTAATAACCTGAAATGGCATTTATCACTTGAGCGGGCACTTGTGTTCCTGCGGGTCCATCCATAAAAATATAAGGAGCACCGTTCTTCATTGTTCCCTGAAGGGAGGGAAAATTTGACCTAAAGCTTACATTCATTATTTCGCTTTTTGATAATCATTGCGTTTGTTTGCCTAATTTTAGCGCTTAAACTACATAAAATGAAGTTAATTAATATTTTGCTGACAATATCGTTTATTTCTCAAAATATATGGGGACAATCAGATACTTTAATTTCTCTCAATCAGGTAGAAATTATGGCAGACCGTTTGGCTACCCCATTTTCCAAGTCGACAAGAACAATTCAATTACTTTCTAAAGAGGACATTAGTCGTTTGCCAGCTAACCAGATAGCTGAAATTCTTTCCTATTTGCCAGGATTAGATATCAGACAGCGCGGACCTCAGGGCGTTCAGGCTGATCTGTCTATCAGGGGTGGATCTTTTGACCAAAGCCTGGTCCTCATCAATGGCATTAAGTTGAGTGACCCTCAAACAGGTCATCATTTGTTGAATTTGGTTCTTCAACCAGAACAAATCGAACGGATAGAGGTCTTAAAAGGTCCGGGAACAAGAATTTATGGCCCAAATGCCTTTGCTGGTGCTGTTAATATTATTACCAAAGTACCCGATAAAAATCAGCTATCCGGCACGGTCTCTTTAGGTGAATATGGACTTAAAAGAGCCGACGTTTCTCTTAGTTTACCCTTCGGAAAATGGAAACAATCTTTTTCGGGTGGCATTAGTGAAGGGGATGGATACAGGTATAATACCGATTTTAAGCAGCAAAATATTCTTTATCAATCTCAATTATCTTTAGCTCAAGGTACCTGGCGTATTTTAGCTGGGTTCAATAACAAGGCTTTTGGTGCAAATGGTTTTTATGCGAATGAAAATGCGAAGGATCAATACGAAGAAACCCAAACCATGATGTTTTCTGTAGCCTATAAACTGGAAAAAGATTGGGGAAGGTTCAATTTTAATGCCTATCATAGAGATCACCAGGATATTTATATTTATCTAAGGCAAAATCCTTCATTTTATAAAAATATTCACAACACAAAAGTTAGTGGATTGGAGGGTAATTTTCAACTTAACAATGCCTTAGGTATTGGTGCTATTGGATTTGAAATACGCCGGGAACAAATAGAAAGTAATAATCTGGGCAATCATTTTCGCGATCACGTGGGAATTTATCTCGAGGAAAGAATTACCCTTGGTAAATTCCAGGTCAACCCTGGCATATTTAATCATTATATGAATGATTATGGCTTAAAATTCTATCCAGGTATTGACGTAAGTTATACTCAGAATGATCATTTTTCTGTTTTCACGAATCTTTCCAGGTCTTTTAGAGTGCCCACTTATACCGATTTATATTATGTGGGTCCATCTAATGTCGGAAATATAACTTTACTCCCAGAATCGGCATGGACTTATGAAATGGGCAGTCGTTTCGACAAAGGAAACGCACATTTAACGGCCTCCATTTTTCAACGAGATGCCTCAAGAATAATTGAATGGGTTCGAATTTCCAATGCTGAAAAATGGAAACCTGAGAATTACCTGAATGTAATGACCAGGGGGGCAGAACTTACTTTTAAATACGACTTTCAACGCGGATTGATTCATTCTCTTCAGCTGAATTATGCCTGGTTGCAAGCTGATATGGAGATGATCCCAGGCTATCAATCCCGATATATTTTTGAAAATCTTAAGTACCAAAGTAGTGCCATTATTGCCTTCAATCTACCATTGAAAATTAAAGCAACTACCGCTTTCCGATACTTTCAGCGAATAAACAATGAAAAATCTACGTTTTTAACGGACATTCAAGCAAACAGATCATGGGGAAAATCATTCAATACATTTCTCCAAATAACCAATTTTTTTGATCTGGAATACAGAGAAATTGGAACCGTTCCCATGCCGGGAAAATGGGTAAGGGCAGGAATAAAATTTAATTTGTTTAATTCTTAACATACCATTTGCAGTATATACTTTAGTAGGAAAGGATTTCTCAAAAAAATATCTGCTTATATATTTGACGGCAGGTGCCAAATAATATCAGCACCTTATGAAAATTGGGAAAATAAAAAGTATTTTTATTCTTAAGAAAAACGAATAAAAAATGAGTCAAAGAATTCTCCTCCCATTTTTATTGATAGTTACCTTTTTCTCCTTACATGCTCAAAAAGGTAAGCCTGCAAATATTGAAATGACTGTTATGTCCGGCATATCAGAAGATTATTTTGATGCGGTAAAATGGAGACAACTTGGGCCATTCAGAGGTGGTCGATCCTGCACAGCCACTGGAGTTCCAGGGAAACCAAATCTTTACTACATGGGTACCGTAGGTGGAGGCGTGTGGCGTACTATAGATGGCGGAGGGACCTGGGAATGTATTTCTGATGGCTATTTTGGGGGTTCAATAGGTGCCGTGGCCGTTGCGGAAAGTGACCCAAATGTGATTTATGTCGGAGAGGGCGAACAAACCCTCCGCGGAAATGTATCTCCTGGAAAAGGTTTGTGGCGTTCCACCGATGCAGGGAAAACATGGAAATACATGGGCTTGCCTCAATCTCAACATATTAGCCGTATCAGGATTCATCCTACCAATCCAGACCTAATCTATGTTGGCGTTTTAGGAAATCTTTGGAAATCATCAACAGATAGAGGCCTTTATAGAAGTAAGGATGGTGGAAAAAACTGGGAAAAGATTTTGTACGAAAATGATCGGGCCGGTTGTGGCGATTTGGTTTTTGACCCAAGCAATCCCCGCATAATATTTGCCAGTACCTGGGAAATGAAACGCAATGGCTATAGAATGGACTCTGGAGGCGAGGGCTCTCATTTATATAAAAGTTCGGATGGCGGCGATACCTGGGTGAATATTTCTAAAAGTAAAGGCTTACCGGGTGGCCTTTGGGGAATAGCAGGATTAACGATTTCTCCCGCAAATCCTGAAAGAATCTGGGCTTGTATCGAAGCAGAAGATGGCGGTTTATTCCGTTCCGATAATGGTGGACAAAGCTGGATTAAAACAAGCGAAGATCGTGAATTAAGACAAAGAGCCTGGTATTATTCCAGAATTACAGCTGATTCGGAAAATCCTGATGTTGTTTATGCACTGAATGTTCCTTTCTTAAAATCCACAGACGGTGGAAGAACCTTTAAAGAGATGGAAACACCCCATAGCGACCATCACGACTTATGGATTGACCCCTCGAATAATCAACGAATGATTGTTGCCAATGACGGGGGTGCACAAGTATCAACCGATGGAGGTGCAAACTGGACTACCTATCACAATCAGCCTACAGCCCAATTTTATCGGGTAACCACAGATCAATCTTTTCCATTTAAAATATTAGGTGCGCAACAAGACAATTCTACCGTTCGCATATCACACCGCTCCACAGGTTCAACCTTAACCGAAAAAGATTGGGAAATTTCAGCCGGTGGGGAAAGTGCCCATTTAGCTCCCGATCCCAATAATCCTAACATAGTATATGCGGGTACATACAAAGGATATATGAGTCGCTTTGACCATTCAACCGGGCAAGAGAGAAGCACTAACGTGTGGCCTTTCAATCCGGCTGGATCTGGTGTAGAAGTAATGAAATATAGATTTAACTGGAATTTTCCGCTCCTTTTTAGCCCACATAATCCCCAAAAATTATATGCCGGTTCAAATTATTTACATGTCACCACCAACGAAGGTCAAAGCTGGGAGGTAATTAGCCCCGATTTGACAAGAAATGACCCCGAAACACTTAAGTCCTCTGGAGGGCCAATCACTCAGGATAATACAGGCGTTGAATATTATGGGAATATTTTTGTCATCGCTGAATCCCCTAAAGAAGAGGGGGTTATTTGGACAGGAAGTGACGACGGCCTGTTGCACGTTACCAGGGATGGTGGAAAAACCTGGCAAAATGTTACTCCTCCTGGTTCACCAAAATGGAATATGTTCAATTGTATCGATGTTAACCCCCATCAACCTGGTAGTGCTTATGTTGCCGCTACCCATTATAAATTCGGGGATTATACGCCTTACCTTTATAAGACTGCGGACTATGGCAAAACCTGGACAACCATTACAAAAGGTATCGATAATATGCATTATACTCGGGCTATCAGAGCGGATCCAACAAGAAAAGGCCTGTTATACGCCGGTACAGAATGGGGTATGTATATTTCATTTGATGATGGAAATTTTTGGCAACCTCTCAAATTGAACCTTCCTATTGTCTCTATTCATGATTTGCACATCAGAGATAATACTTTAATCGCTGCCACACATGGAAGAAGCTTTTGGATGATAGACGATTTGAGTCCTATCCAGGAAATTAATAGCGAAATTAAAGCAAAAGATTTTCATTTATTTTCATCCAAACCAACGTATAGATTAGCACAGGAGAATAATTCGCCTTCTAGTCTAAAAGAAGGTGAAAATCACCCCAATGGCGCTGTTTTTCATTTTTATATCAGTGATTTGGCCATAAAATCACCTGATATCTCTTTAGAAATTTTTGACGATACAGGCAAATCAATACAAAAATGGAGCAAGGACAGTAAAAATCCAAAACAAAAACTTTCCGTATCGGCAGGTGGAAATCGATTTATTTGGGACCTAAGATATCCAGGATTCACTGAATTCCCTGGCATGGTGTTCTATTCATCTCCTAATAAGGGTCCTAAAGTAATGCCGGGAAATTATCAGGCCACACTTTCTATAGATGGAAAAAAATCGAGCATCGATTTTGTTATTTTGCCTGATCCCCGATTAAAAAATACGCAGGAAGATTATAAAAAGCAATTGGATTATTTACTTAAAGTTCGCGATAAGGTCAGTGAGGCCAATCAAGCCATTCTGGATATCAGGACTATCAAAAAAGACCTAATCTATATCAAGGAAAAATTGGGTAATCAAAGTTTATACAAAGATTTGCTTATACAGGCAGAGGAATTGGAACGGGAAATTACAAAAATTGAAAATCAGATACACCAAACTAAAAATATTGCCAGGCAAGATGCCCTCAACTATGGTATAAAAGTCAATAACAGGTTAGCTTTTTTATTAGCTGACCAACAACTGGGAGATTTTCCCCCTACTGATCAGGCCGAAGAGGTTTATGATGTACTTGCAAAAGAATTGGACGGTTATTTGAATCAACTCAAACCCTTAATTAAATCGGGGGTAGAGACCTTAAATGCCGAAGCACAGAAAAGACAGATTCCACTGTTAAAGGAAAAAGGATGATAGTTTAGATATTTTTTTTCAAGCATTTGACAATTTTAAGTCAAAAAAAATAATTTTTTACACACTTTTTTAAATGATTAACCTATTTTTAACGGCTATGAAACTTTAGCATATACTTTATAAGACATTAGCATGAAAAACACTTCGACCCTAATCCTCAGTATTTTACTGATTATCCCATTTTTCTTGAATAGCCAAACGGCGGCAGAAAAGGCATTTGAAAAAAGAAAAGCCTCATTAAAAGCTGAGGTACAAGCAAATGTTGAAAAGCAAGCTAAATTGGCTCAAGTCATGGTGGATAAAGTTTTTAGCTTTTCTGAACTGGGATTTCAGGAAGTAGAAACTTCAAAATATCTGACAAAAATTTTGGAAGAAAATGGTTTTACCGTAAAATATGGAATTTCAGGCGTACCAACGGCCTGGTGGGCTACCTGGGGAAGTGGAAAACCAGTTATTTCACTAGGCTCCGATTTAGATTGCATACCAAAGGCTTCACAAAAACCTGGAGTGGCTTACCATGATCCGATTGTAGAAGGTGCGCCAGGACATGGTGAGGGTCATAACTCTGGCATGCCTTTAAATATATTGGCTGCTATTGAAACCAAGAAAATAATGGAGCGGGAAAAAATAAAGGGCACCCTTGTATTATGGCCTGGTGTCGCGGAGGAATTAGTGGGGACTAAAGCTTATTACACGAGAGATGGGTATTTTGACGATGTCGATTTATGTTTATTTACGCACGTTGGTAACAACCTCAGTGTAAGTCACGGGCAGGCACGCGGCACAGGACTCATCTCTGTATTATATGAATTTGAAGGTGAAGCCGCCCATGCTGCGGGCGCACCATGGAGAGGAAGAAGTGCCCTCGATGCAGTGGAATTAATGAGTATTGGCTGGCAATATAATCGAGAACATCTCGATCCGTTGCAAAGAAGTCACCACGTTATTCAAAATGGAGGTGACCAACCTAATGTGGTACCTTCCAAAGCATCTATCTGGTTTTATTTAAGACACGTGACCTATCCTAAAATTATGGAACTCTATGAGCGTGCAAATAAAATTGCCGAGGGAGCAGCATTGATGAGTAATACGGCAGTAACTAAAAAGATATTAGGCTCGGCCTGGCCAAGGCATTTTAATAAAGTCATCGCAGAAACGATGTACCAGAATATTGTCAAAGTTGGTCTGCCAACCTGGTCTCCTGAAGACAATGCGCTCGCAGCCGGTATTCAGCAAGAGGTAAAAGCACCGGACGATGTGAAAGGTCTACCAACTAAATTAGATACTTTAGAGGCTCCTTCTTTATCGTTTGTTAGTGGTGGCTCTGATGATATTGGTGATATTTCATGGAAATTGCCTACAGTAACCCTGGTTTATCCTTCAAATATTCCGGGATTACCAGGCCATCATTGGGCAAATGCCGTATCTATGGCAACCCCTATTGCTCATAAAGGCGTAGTGGCCGGAGCAAAAGTACAGGCAATGACTCTCTTAGACCTTTTCCTTGATACAAAAACCATCGATAAAGCCTGGGATTATTTTAAAAATGAGCAGGGTATGAAACAAAAATATGTTCCAATGGTTAGTGAGAGTGACAAACCAGCCATTCATTTAAATACTGAAATACAAAATGAATTCAGAGAGTCATTGAAAAAATACTACTATGATGAAACTAAATATTCTTCCTACCTTGAGCAATTAGGCATAAAATATCCTACCGTCAAGGCAAAAACACCTGAAAAATAATTCTTAGACATAGTAAATCCTATCATTATAAATTATTTATAATGATAGGATTAATTAATGTATATTAGCTTAACAAAATGTATTTCATTTCATAATTTTAACTAAATTCGCCAACATGTAAAAAAATATTTTGTTAAAGTAACTTATTCCTAAATTTATACCTTTCCCATAAATCAAGCAACCCATGTTCGCACGAAGTTTTTTATCCGTAGGCATTGATGATATTGCAGCCCACCTGCCTCATATTTATTTGAAAATTGAAGACTTATCTATTGCCAGAAACATAGAATACGCTAAGTTGAATAAAGGATTAGGATTAACGACAATGAGTCTTGCTGATGTTCACGAGGATGCCGCAACCATGGCAGCCAATGCAGTAAGAAAGCTTATTGAACAAAACGACATAAATCCAAGTCAGATAGGAAGAATTTATTTAGGCACAGAAAGCGCCCTTGATGGTTCCAAACCTACCGCTTCCTACACTTTAGATATGCTGAATCATTATTTTTCACCAAAATATGGTCCCGATTGCTTTTTAAACTGTGATGTGGTCGATTTAACCTTTGCCTGTATAGGTGCGGTTGATGCCCTTCAAAATTCATTAGACTGGGTAAGGACGGGAGAAGATAGAATAGCTATTGTCATTGGCTCTGATGTAGCTAAATATGAATTGGCCTCCACTGGCGAATATACCCAAGGTGCTGGTGCCATTGCAATTCTTGTGAAAGAAAATCCACGATTACTTGCTTTTGACGAACAATGGGGTGTTGCCACACGACCTGTTCATGATTTTTTTAAACCTATCAGAACGGTTCAAAAAAATCAGCTATTAACAGAAATTGAAGAAAAGGGTATTGGGCAAAACCTGAATTTCGATAATCTTGAAAATGCTATTTTTCAGAAATTAGATCAGTCAGGATTTTGGGACACTAACGAAACCAATGTTCATATCCATAAGGTAACACCCGTTTTTGATGGACCCTACTCTAATTCCTGTTATCAGGAAAGAATCAAAGAAGCTTTGCAACATTATATTTCACAAAATGGCTTGCCTGCAAATGAAGCGGCCACAGATAACTGGCGCAGATTGATTTTCCACCTTCCTTATGCTTACCAGGCTCGACGAATGTTTTCTGAAATATTTTATGCCGAAGCCAAAAAAAGAGGTGATCACGATGTTTTAATACAGGAACTAGGTCAAACCGAACCATTAATGCATCAATTCGAAGAAGACGCTGCCTATCAGGATGCTTTTTCTAAATTTTTAACCGCCATTACTAAAACTGAAAGATATAAAAGATTTATTGCTGAAAAAATTGAAAAGGGAGAAAGAGCCTCATCATTGATGGGAAATCTTTACACAGCTTCCATTTTTCTTTCTTTAATGAGTACCCTGGCTATTGATTTAGACAATGATATTGAATTAACTGATGCAAGAATTGGTTTCTTCGCATACGGAAGTGGATCAAAATCAAAGGTTTTTACAGCAACCATTCAACCTACCTGGCGAGAAATTACGCATAGATTCCAATTATTTAATCAATTGGAAAACAGGCAGGCTGTTTCTTACAACGAATATGAGGCACTACACAGAGAAAATTTAACTCAAAGTATCAAACAAGTAGAGGGTGAATTTTATCTAGCTTCTATTTGTTCCGAAAAGGGCGTAAAAGAAGGCGCCAGACGCTACGGTTGGCGACCTGCAAAAGTTCCTGTAACAGTAAAAATATAAAAGTAACCCAGGTTTTCCTAAAGGTTATTTACGGTTATATAGGGCAATAGTTTAATGTAAATGGAGTCGTTAACATTGGGGAGTTTCTTTAAGTCCTCAATATGTTGAAACAATCCATTATTTTCTCTATATAAACAGATGGCTCTGGCTAGTTTGTACCTCACATAAGGGTGTTTTGAAAGCCCTTCCTGATTTGTATAATTTATTGAAATACAGGGTTTCAATATTTTTTCTATGGTTAAACAAGTTTTAATTGATTGAAATACTGAATCTCTCAATCCATATGTTTCTTTCACTTGATCGACAGATACAAATCCGCAGAGAGATTCTCTAAAAGTTATAATTCTTTTGGCCAGATAAGGGCCAATACCATAAAGTGATTCCCATTGGGCAGAATCCGCTTCGTTTATGTCTATTGTTTTACATCGAAAGACTCTGTTTTCCTTTAAAAAAGGTTTACGCTGCTTTTCTTCGGCTTTTTCTACATATAAATATTTCGATATATTAATATATAAAGGCTCGGACATACCGTAAAGCTTTTTAACATCCCCCACTTTTTTAAAGCTCCCTCCATTCTCCAAATATTTCACCCAGCGCCTGGCCAAAAAATCAGGTACAGATAATATGTCCAGTGATTGAATATCCACTTCATTGATATTTAGTGAGAAATACAAGGGTATTTTTTTCTGTCTAGCTACCTGTTTTTCCGCCTTAAATACGGCGTAAACGGGCATTTTTTCATCTGTTTCTGAATAATTTAAAGCCCATAATTGCCTGCTTATCAGACACCAAACCAATAAAAAAAGTGTAAGAAATCCATTTCTTAATGAGGTTGGGAAATAGAAAAAGGAAGAAAATTTATTTTTCATTGATTAATATTTAAGTAGATTGAAAGCACCCGACACGCCAATATCATAAACCTCTATATTTAGTTTTTCAGCTAAATCCAGCAGTTTTCTTTTAAAATAAAATGG
Source organism: Bacteroidota bacterium (assembly GCA_014190515.1). Classification (GTDB taxonomy): domain Bacteria; phylum Bacteroidota; class Bacteroidia; order Chitinophagales; family Saprospiraceae; genus BJGN01. Next base: position 6,748 of record BJGN01000023.1, on the reverse strand, counting down.
TAGATCGGCATTTAAAATCAATAATTTTGGCGGACATTCCTCCAGCCATTTTTCCCAGGGACCAACAAAAGAGCTTGCTACCCACCAATGAGTGCCAAAGGGAATAAAATCATGAGACTTTTCACCGTTAAGCAGGACTAAAGTCTTATTGTGCATATTGAAAGAAATGATAGATTCCGGTAAAATAATATAGTGGCGCTTTGTCGTCCATTTTTCTAAATACAAGATGTCCTGACGCTTTTTATCAATAAGTTTATTAGAAAATACAAAAAATGAATGCCCTTTTCTAATTGTTAAAACGGCGTTTCCCCTTTCAGATAAAATATAGGTTTGTTCTTCTTTATTGTAGTATAAAATTGAAACTTGAAATAGGGTAAATAATAAACATATAGAAATAATAAAAATATTTCGTTTTTGGTATTCAATAGATAATGCTATAAGAAAAACAATGATAACAAGGCAGATAATAGCAGCATCTGGCAGATAAATGCCTTCTGAAACCGCCCAGGTAACATCGCTTAAAAAGGACATGATCCAACGAAATAAAAAAACGGAAAAGTCGAGTAACCAACCAATAAAGGTATTTAACAAAGGAATGCCAGAAATTGTGATATAAAATAAGGCTACCGCAAGAATGAAGGTAGATAAGGGAATAGCTACCCAGCCTGTAATAAGAAAAAGCCATGAAAACTGTTGAAAATGATATAATAAAAGGGGTAAAGTGACCCATTGTGCTGCAAAACCCATGACGGTCATTTCCCAAAAATACTGCATTAGTTTATTGGAAAACGTGTACCTCCCTACCCAAGACTTATAGAATCCTATGATCCCCGCCACAGCCAGAAAAGATAATTGGAAACCTATATGAAAAAAGAAGTTTGGATCCAGCAGGAGTAAAAAACAAGCCATAGCAAACAAATTATTCCAGGCATTGGCTGTTTTCTGGAATATTCTGGCCAATATCATTAGAATCGAACCACCCACTGCCCTGAGTATTGCCGGTTCAAAATGAGTTAACCAGGCGAAAAGAACAAGGAAAAGAATAAATAAGCCAGCACTAAAAATTCTTCCTCTTTTACTATAAACAGGAAGTAAGGCAAGAATAAATTGAATGATTCCCGCTAATATACCAACATGGAGCCCACTGACGGCAAGTATATGCATTGCACCCGTTCGCTTAAAATCGGTCATAATATCAGAGCTAAGACCCGATTTATTACCCAGTAACAAGGCATCTATCAATCCTAAAGAGATACTATCTTTTAGTGCTTTCCCTAATATATTAGAAATGTATTGCTGTGCTTTATCTCTGTAAAATAAAGATCCCGTAGCAGTTTTGATTTCCTTCCAATTGGCTCTATTTCCATACGCTTTGTGAAAAATTCTCTTTAGAGACCAATATTTTTGTTGATTAAATGAACCTGGATTAAACGCCTTTGGTATAGGGAGAAGCTGATATATTTCTCCCTGAACGATCGAACCAGAGGAAAACGGGGGCAAATCGGAGGCAGAAAGATATAGTAATATGAGTCCTGACGAGGAAACGGCAGTATTTTCATTGTTAAATGTATTCGATACATCCAAAACATACCTATGTCCACCATTCATTCTCGACTTACCGCTAAGCACTATTCCCTGAAATTTGACAGCTGATAAATGGTTACCTATATATGTGTTTTTATTCGTTGGGTTCAAAGAGGCCATTCTAAAAAAAAGAAAAGCTACAATAAGGCAGATAAAAAATGGATAAAAGACTATTGCTGATAATTTCTCATTTCTATTTATAAAAAAAGATAAACCTATAAATAGGGTACTGATTAACCAAAATCCTAAAATATTTTCAATGATAAAATAAGGATATAGTAGTATCCCTGCTACTAATCCAACAAACAATTTTAGAAATGGTATTTCGTGAAAAGGCATACTAACTTTACTTAAAAGCAAAAGTCGTTGATATTTTTATGGTTTACAGGTAATTTATTGGACAGAAGTAACCATTTTTCAACTTATCAGGTTATATATAAAATTAGATTTAGAAGCTAGAAAGTTCTTATTTTGTGCTTTTTAAAAATCACCTCAAATATGCTTACAGAAAATTTCATCGATGCTAATTTATATGATATTGAAACAGCTGTTTTAGGAAAAAAGGTACTCATTAGAAGATTACGGGAGGGAGATGGCAAGTTTTTTTATGACCTGGTTGCGGAAAATAATAGTTTAATAAGTGAATATTTCCCCGTAATTACCTCTGCTTTATCTACTTTGGATGGCGCAGAACTATATGTAAGAAAAACAATTATTTCTTGGTTAAAACAGGAATCATTCAGTTTTGGCTTGTGGGATAAAGATAAATTATGCTTAGTGGGCTACCTTGATATTTCAAGAAGAATGCCGGAAAATATAGGTGAACTAAGATTTTTTACAGATAAAAACCGAATGGGTGAAGGCATTATGTCTGATACCTTAAGCACTATGATTCCCTATTTTTTCAACCAGCTTCTTTTAAATAAAATCACTATAAAAGCATCCACTGAAAATTTCACCTTGCCTACATTAGCAAGAAAATTCGGATTTTTACGCGAAGGGGAACTCCGTGGGGAAATTTATAAACTATCAGGAGATCGCGGAGATGTCTGGGTTTATGGCTTATTAAAAAACATGTACAAATAAAACAATAACATTGATTTCATATATTAACTTATTCCTGGAATGGGGTAAAACCCTGCCGATCAGTAAACAAAATGAATTAATAGCTTTCTTAAAAGCTGTCAATTTTGAAATTTCTCATGAGGAAATTGAAAATCGTTTACTTGCCTTTCGCAGCGCAGAACTTAATCCGGTGGCAAACTATCCATCCTTTTCGGGAAATCATAAATACATAGTACCTAATTTAATAGGTCATAGTTTGGCAGCTCTCAATAAGCTTCCAACGCAATTTAACCCAAACAGCCAGCTATTCCTTAACGAATTTTTGCGCTATTTTTTAATTCAGGAAAATTTTATCAAGGGAAAAGATATTCTTTCCGATGTATTAAAAGTTGGATTAATTGCCCACGAAGCCACGGATTCATTTCACCAAGATTCGGCTCAATACTCAAGGTTAATGGAGCAATTATTCTCCTTTATCCTGTTAAAAAAAGAGGAATTCCCTGATGAAAGTACCCATCTGCTTTTTTACAAAGAAGCTGTTACTAAGACCCTTGAATTGACCTTTTTTCGCTACTTAGATGAGGCGAGCGTACATTTAACTTTGGAAAGGGTCTATTTTGTCTATCAACATATTCCGCTGGAGGCAAAAGACAGGATGTTTGTATTTGATGTATTCTTGCGTATTGCTTTTGAAAGCGCTGGAAATCAACGGGAAAACAATAAACCTGTCAGTCCGCTTCTGAGCTGGTACAAAAAAGGAGAAAATAAAGGAATTCAAGATGTAATTGCGGGAAGATTCTTAACCCTTTCTTTAGAAAAGGGAATAGTTAATATTGCCTACTTAACAGAAAAATTCCCTGTTATTAGTGCTGCCATGCACGCAATCTGGCAATTTAATGAGAAAAATATTCTTTCAAATACAATAGAAAGTAAAGAATTATTTCTTGAAAATGCCGGGAAAATATTGGACGTCATTATTAAATTCCCCTATTTAGTTACCCCAGATATTCAAAATACGGCGCCTATTTATCAATTACTCGAGGGTTTTGATATAATAAAAGAAAGTTTACCCGATGCCATAAAAAGCAATCATGTTTTACATCGCTTTTTGTTGGACAAATATCTTCAATGCGCTGCTGAAAATCCAACCCTTTGGGAGAGCAATATAGAGAAGATTGGAAATAAAAGTATATTAGACCGAGGGGTATTGTTAGTTATTTCAGCGGCATTTCATCGCCAAAATGAAATGAGTGAGGGAAAAAATATAGCCCTCTTCAGGTCATTAATTTCATTCACTTTAGAAGAAATTTTACAGACCTACCCTAGTGAGTTAGGTCTGACTTTCATAAAAATTATCGTTTCCCCTGACACCGGATTTGGATTCAGGTATGGTTTTGATCGTCAATGGGCCGATCAAATGGTAGAAGCTGCATTGGCTTTATTTTCACAACATCCGCACCTTATAGCGGCTGAAAATACATGGGATGACTTGTTCTCTGGCGTTTCTGATGCATTGAAAGAATCAAAAATTCAGCAACTCAACCTGCTTCCTGAGTTAACACGCATGATTTTAGAAAAATCTGCTTTACAACTAAACCTGAGGGTATCTTTAGAAAATGGGAAAGAAGAATATCTTCTTATTGCAGGATTGAGGGAAATTTTAGCTGCTCTTTCTGCCAATGAAACATCTAATTCAAAGCACCCTCAATTAACCCCAGGGCAACTACTTTCCTTCGTAGAATTATTGCTGGATGCTGTCATAAAAAATCCAAACTGGTTGACTACCTCATTTGAAGGTAATCCAATGATTAGAGAGGTTTTGGCCATTCCATTTCGCACCTTATCTAAAATACCCGCGGATCAACGATTAGGGTATGACTTACTTACCCAGGTCATCGAATCCGAACTGGAGGCGATTGAAAGGAGTCCGCATTTAATGGATCGGATTCAGTACGGTGAATCTCCTTCTGAAAAAACAGTATTAGAGCACGCCTTTAATTTAGTAATTGCCTGGTTATTTCCCCCTGGAGAGAGAGCTGGCTTGCATAAAACCAAGCAATTAATGGACGTCATCGCTTATGCCATTGAAGATCTGGTTTCTGAAAATCCAAATACCACTGGCTTAGCCATTTTAGAACTTATTTTATCTGATGCGGTAGGATTAGATTTGTCCAATGGCATTATTGAAGACCAGACTGACGAATTGGTTGAAGCTGTGTTACTGGCCATTGCTACACAACCTGAATTAATACAAGAAGCACCAGGATTGAGGGAAATTGCACAAGAATCTGCCGGGGCCATTCATCTTTTGTCTATTGATCATCCGGAAATAGGTTTAGAAATTCTTCGAAACCTATTTGAAGAAAGTGCGGGACGATTAACCATTTTATTAGAGGTAAATGACACTCAATTCCGCCATTTACTTATAGAGGCTTTGCAGCAATTTGCTACAGCCATAAGCATGGAACGCAAAAATGGAAGATATACAATAAAGTTAAGTGAAGACCAGATTCTTGATTTAGTTCAAATAATATTTGAAGGTGTGGTAGAACAGCCGGAATGGGTGGAAGACGAATATATCCACCAGGTTCTAGATGCTATTTTACAAGCGGTTGATGCGAAAAGTGGCGGGAGAAGAATCCCCTATTTGCTGGTATCTCTCCTATTCCAGGCACTCCTTCCAATGGCTCAGGAAAGATCTGAATTGCTTGAAAAAATAGAATTTGGCGAAAAAAGAGAGGCCATTGCCATTAGTTATGTCGTAGAAAGATTGCTAAACCTATTGTTGGGCTTAGATCTCAAGGATTGGAGAAAAGTAACTCAGGATGAGGCTATTGAAGCCATCGTTCACTTCTATTTAAACCTGATTAATCAGTGGGATATGAGTGCCGCTTCTATTGAAGCCGCTATGACTCACTTAAAACAATTGGTAAGGCAGTTTGCTACGGGAACCTTGTCGCAGGATGAGTTTTTGGATTTATTAAGCGAAGAAGACGATGATGAAGAATAAATTATGAATGAATTATTATACGAAGTAGGAAAGGTTACCTTTATATTGGGCATTCTCAAAAACCTAAGATATATTCTTTTGGCTGGTATTCCTTTCCTGATTTTCTATATATTCTATTCAAAAAAGTTCCACTATACTATTCAGGCACGAGGACATTTTAACGAAAATTCAGACATAAATATTAAACATAAAGCATGATTTCCTACGAAAAAATGATTCTTCAAAATGGGCTAACGGTATTGATGCATGAAGATAAAAATACGCCCATTGCGAGTATTAGCGTGCTTTACAAGGTAGGATCAAGAGACGAGCATCCTGAAAAAACGGGTTTTGCCCATCTTTTTGAACATTTAATGTTTGGTGGATCAATAAATATTCCTGACTATGATGGCGTTATGCAAAGGGCTGGAGGGGAAAATAATGCATATACCAATCATGATTATACCCATTTTTTCACTACACTGCCAGCCATAAATATTGAAACCGCATTATGGTTAGAATCTGACAGAATGTTAGAGTTAATGCTTCAAAAAGAAGTCCTTGATGTACAAAAAAAAGTAGTAGTTGAAGAATTTTATGAAACCTGTCTCAATTTGCCTTACGGTGATGTATGGCATGAATTATCTGCATTAAACTATGAGAAACATCCTTATAAATGGCCAACCATCGGTGTACACCCCAGTCACATTGAAAAAGCCAATTTAACCGACGTTAAAAAATTTTACAATAAATATTATCATCCAGGTAATGCCATATTGGTTATAGCTGGACCTATTGCTATAAAAAGGATGAAGGAATTGGCCATGAAATGGTTTAATGATATTCCATCTGGCAAAACGATCAAAAAAAATTATTCCTTAGAACCCCCTAAGAAAGAAGCCAGGCATAAACAAAGTCAGGCGGATGTTCCAGTTGATGCCATATATATGACCTTTCCATGTCCCGCGCGGGCGGACAAAGCATTTTATGCTGTTGATTTGCTAAGTGACATATTCAGTAACGGTCCATCGTCCAGATTAATACACCGGTTAACCCGGGAAAATAAATATTTTAACCAAATTGATTGTTACGTTACAGGTGATTTTGACC
>BJGN01000022.1 GCA_014190515.1 Bacteroidota bacterium | reverse complement strand
GATCTATTGCTAAAAGGCACTCAAAAAATGCTCGCTAAACAAGGGCTTTTATTAAAGATGAGCGAAAAAGCTAAAGGGTTTTTAACTAATCTGGGCTATGATCCTCAATACGGCGCAAGGCCTCTAAAGAGAGTAGTTCAAAAAGAGGTGATAAATGAACTGTCCAGGCAAATTCTGATTGGATCCTTTTCCTTCGGTGATACCATCTACATAGATGCTAACAATAAGGGCCTTCTTTTTAGTAAAGATCCCTTTGAACCAATACCAATGCTGACAGATGAAGTTATGGAAGATGAAGATTAATTTTTTGCTTCTTTTAGCTCAATTAAATAATAAACACACGTGGTCAAAAAATCCCTGATAGGTGGTACGGCTTTAATAAATCCAAATTGCTTAATAGGTTTTAGTCCGAACTTAAACTTATAAATAGGATTCAATAAAAAATGTGTGTTTAATTTAATATCGTAACCGGTTTCTCTAACTATTCTCTCAAAACGAGTAGTGGAGATACCGGTTTCTTTTATTTCCACAAATTCAGGAACATATTCATTGAAATAATTCAATATCTTCTTGTAGGCTCCCATTGGTAGCAAATGAAAATAAGGTATTTTTGAAAGGAAACTTTTGCATAATTGCTGATGACCTCCAAATGGCATTTGCCATGGAGGGAATCCAAAAAATATATTTCCGCCAGGTTTAAGGAATTTTTGAAACTCCATTAGAATTTTTTCCTGATTGGGAATATGCTCTATAACATCCTTTAAGACAATCAAATCAAACTTGTTACTGAACTCTGTTTCAAAGGAAGGATCGTAAATATTCTTATTTATTAATTTGACCGTCCCTAATGCAACCTCCTTTTCTAAAAATTCACCTGCCAATTGGAGCCTTCCCTCCTCAAGTTCAACCCCTACACCCGTGCAACCTTTATCGAGAAAAGCTTTTAGCACACCCCCTTCTGCACAACCAACTTCAAGAACATGAATATTTTCCCCAATGCGAAAGTATTCCTCAATAAAGGGAATAACAAACTCTTTTGCATTTTTATATTGCATTTCAAAATACCAGGGTTTGTTGGTGTGGAATTCGTACATTATAATAATTTAGCTCGCAAATTTAATCAAATAATCAGTTTAACCTTTCATAAATGTCCTCAAAATACCTTCCTTCATAGCAAAAGAGGAATAAGTAAGAAAGCTGAATTTTCCCTCAGTCAAAACGAACTTTATTAATACCATAGCGGCGACAATCATTTCAGCTCTTGTTTCGGGAATCTCTTTGTATTCAAGCCTTTGAACCAAACTTTTTTTAATAATTTCATCTAAAACAGGAAAGACATGAGAAACAGACACTGTTGTGGCATGTTTATTTTTGATAGATACATCTGATAAAAAATCTTCCAGCACATCAAAAGTACCTGATGCGCCTACTAAATGATTGACATTATGAACCCTCAAAATGGCCATTAAATCTACCAGTGATTCATCTAAAAAATGTGTCAATTTTACTATTTCCTCTTCACTTATTGGATCTTTCTTATGGAAATAATTATATAAAATAGAGATACCTATAGGAAAACTTTTAGACCAATAAATAGTCTCTCCTTCGGAAATAATAAATTCTACACTACCCCCACCAATGTCCATTATCAGCACCTTTTCCTCTATAAAAGGAATGGCCAGGTGCACACCTCCAGCAATAAGCAAAGCTTCCTCATCGCCAGATATAACAGCTACCTCTATGCCCGTTTTTTCATACACCTGCTGCATGAAAAAAGGCGCGTTTTCAGCCCTTCTCAAGGTCGCAGTGCCCATAGCCTTAATCTCAGAAACGTTAAAATTCTTACATTTTTCTGCGAAATGAACCATTATTTCGATACCCTTTTGAAATGGCTTATCTCCAATTTTTTCTATCCCCTCAGAAGCCAGTTTGACAAAAAAAGCTTCTTTATACACTTCTTCAAACTGCTGAGGGGAAGTAACCTTTGCGATTAACAAATGGAAGGTATTACTTCCTAAATCTATAATTCCGATAGTCTTCATTCACTAAACGAGACCAATTTTCGTTCCAGAGGGAATAAAAGCCCCTTTTCGCAGAACAATGATCCCATCTTTAATGGAGTATTTATCTGTCTCTTCATCTTTTAGAAGAGGACTTCCTTTTATCACTACATTATTTCCAATGCGGGCGTTTTTATCTATAATGGCATTTTCAATGATACATTCTTTACCAATACCCATGGCCGCTCCCTCCTTTGAATCAACTATTTCAGAAATAGATTCATAGTAATCTGCCCCCATGATAATTGCATTATTTATTTCAGAACCCTCCCCTATTCTTGAGCGAATACCTATGACTGAACGGTCTATTTTTTTGGCATGAAGGATACAGCCTTCGGCAATTAAAGCCCTATTTAAGAAAGTACCATAGACTTTGGTAGGTGCCAACTGTCTCGGTCTTGTATAGACGATACGTTTATTATCAAAAAGATTAAATTCAGGAATGGTATCCGTTAGGGCGATATTTGCCTCAAAAAAGGATCTGATAGTACCTATATCCGTCCAGTAACCATCGAAGGCATAAGAAGCTACCTTTAAACCGCCAAGAATGGCATCGGGAATAATTTCTTTCCCAAAATCCACCGCTTTTTCATTATCTGAAAACAGCTTCATCATCACCTGTTTACTAAACATATAAATACCCATAGAAGCTAAATAGGATTTTCCCTTCGCTTTATTTTCAACAGAAACTGAAGAAGTCCAATCAGCCAGCACGTCCTTTTTAGGTTTTTCAATAAAGGAATCAATAAAACCCTTATCGTTCACTTTCATAATGCCAAAACCAGGCGCATCTACTTCATTTACAGGGATAGTAGCAATGGTTAAATCTGCCTTTTGACTTATGTGATATTTAGCTAATTCCTCAAAATCCATTTGGTAGAGCTGATCTCCGGAAAGGATTAGGATATAGTCATAATCATGATTTTTCAAATGATGCATAGATTGTCTGACGGCATCGGCGGTTCCTTGAAACCACTGATCACTATTGGGCGTTTGCTCCGCGGCTAAAATATCAACGAAGCCATGAGAGAATACATCAAAATGATAGGTATTTTTAATATGTTGATTTAATGAAGCAGAATTATATTGTGTGACCACAAACATTCTCTTCACCCCAGAATTCAAACAATTAGAAATGGGAATATCAATTAATCGGTATTTACCTGCAATAGGCACGGCAGGTTTTGATCTATGGCTTGTCAGAGGGGCTAATCTGCTTCCAGCACCACCTCCTAATATGAGGCAAATCATCTTTATCATTTATTACATTTTTAAAGTGAGTTCGTTATATAATGTTACATATTCCGAAGCCGATTTTTGCCATGAAAAATCTATCCCAAAAATAAATTTCCTGACTTCTTCGAATTTTTTTCGATCATTAAATAGGTTAAATGCTTCGTCAATGGCCTTAATTGCAGCATCAACAGAAAAAGTTTCAAAGAGAATACCGTTTCCATTTTCCTCTTTCCAGGGCACAATAGAATCTTTTAATCCTCCCACCGCTCTAACTATAGGTATGGTGCCATATCTTAACGAGTACAATTGATTTAAACCGCAAGGTTCGACCCTTGAAGGCATTAAAATAAAATCAGATGCTGCGTAAAGTTGATGAGCCAGTGCTTCATCGTACCCAATATGTACATGCAGTTTGCCTGGGAATTTATAACTCATACTTCGCAATAATTCATGGAGGTAGGGTTCTCCTGAACCTAAAATAATAAATCCTATGCCCGTTCCACTCTCTAACACGGTATTTATCAGATTGGGTAAAATATCAGCTCCTTTCTCACGCACTAACCTACCAATAAAGGTAATCCAAGGTATATTTTGATTAAGTCCCAGTTGACTTACCAGTTGTTTTTTCTGATGTAACTTAAAATCCTCAATATCTTTTAATTCATACGCTTCCTTATCGGGTAAATGTGAGGTCAGGTAAGTATCGGTTTTAGGATTCCATACATCATGATCTATACCATTTAAAATACCTCTACATTTTCTTTTCTCATTTCTGAACAGCCATTCCAAACCAGACGAAAATTGTTGTAATTCCAATAAATAACCGGGAGAAACGGTCGTAACAGCCCACGCATTTTTTACAGCAGATGCTAAGGGATTAATTTGATCAGACCAATCTAATAACCCATTTACTTCTTCAGAAAATTCTGGTAATAAGTTTTTTTTCAACCAGGGGAAAGAGCCAGCGTATTCAGCATTATGAATGGTAAAAATCGAAGCAATTTTCTTTAAAACCTCAAATATTTTGGTATGTTTTATTAAAAAAGGGACTAATCCTGCGTGGTAATCATGGCAATGAAGAATTTCGGGTTTTACCTCCATATTCTTAACCCAATCTAAAACAGCAATTTGAAAGGAGGTAAAACGTTCTGTATTGTCCGTGTACCAACCCTTTTCTGCATCACCGTAAATACCAGGGCGATCAAATAACCCTGGCAAGTTTACAACATAAAGGGAAAAATCCAGCCCAGTTTGTAAAGGTTCCTCTATAGTATATGGGTGATATTGATCATTCAGAACATAGGCACCTGCATGAAGTAGCTTAAAGCGGTGCTTTTTGGTCCAGGGTAAACCATATTTAGGAATTATTACGGCAGATTCCCAACCGGCAGAGGTCAAATATTTTGGTAGAGCACCCGCCACATCTCCTAATCCTCCTGATTTTGCAGCAGGATAACATTCTGCACTAATATGTATTACACGCATAAAATACATTAAAAAGAACTGACTGTTCTGGTTTCTGTGAAATATACGGAAATATTAGGAAAGTAGAAATAAGATAGGGAAGAAATATTTAAAACAATAAATCCGGTCAGGTATATATAATGCCTGACCGGATATCTATTGAAGGAAAAAAGACTACATTAAGCAGCGGGTACTTCTACCACTTTTTTAGCTCTTTTACCAGGTCTTGAATTACCAAAAGAACCCTGGAAAATTTTTCCTTTTTTAGTGCGTTTATCGCCTTTTCCCATTTTAGTTGGTTTTTTTACATTATGAAAACAAAAGTACACTTTTTTATGGTAATGTCACCTTCATATCTTCCAATGCTGATACTATTTTTCTATCGTTTGATAAACGTGGTACTTTATTTTGACCTCCGAGCTTTCCCTGAGCCTTCATGTAAGCCCTAAAACTATCTCTTTTCAATACCCGAATGACTAAAGGTTTTAAAACAGAACCTTGAATAAGATCATCGTAATAAATATTTTGCTTAACCATTTCCTGATCTAATAACTGGGCAAACCGATCCAGATCTGAGGGTATTTCATCAAACTCAACCCACCACTCATGATATGGCAACCCTCCTTCTACAGGGGTAACCTGGGGAGCTACGGTAAATTCAACGACTCTGGCGCCCAGTGCCTGACAGGTTAACTGCATGGCTTCATCTACCTCTTTTCCTATGACATGTTCGCCGAAGGCTGAAATATAGTGCTTGACCCTACCCGTTACGATAATTCTGTAAGGATTTATAGAAACAAACTCAACGGTGTCGCCAATATTATACCCCCAAAGACCTGCATTGGTATTTAAAATAAGTAAATAATTGACGCCACATTGAACATCATGTAACCTTAATCGAGTTGGATTTTCATTTCCCAATTCGTGTACAGGAATAAACTCAAAAAACAATCCCGATGCAACATTTAAAAACATTCCCCGCTCGCCCGGGATATCCTGGAAAGCCAGAAAACCTTCAGACGCCGGGTATATTTCAACACTATCTACCTGTCCACCAACAAGTTCTTCTAGTTTTGCTCTATAAGGTTCGTAGTTTACCCCTCCATAAACGAACATACTAAAATCGGGAAATATTTCTTTGATGGTATTTTTTCCAGAAACTTCCAACAATCGTTCATAATACATTTGAACCCAGGGTGGAATGCCACTGATCAGCGTCATTTTCTGATGGAGGGTTTCCTCCACAATTTTATCTAGCTTTTCTTCCCATGCATCGATACAATTTGTCTCATAAGAAGGCATTTGACTTCTTTTAACCCAGGCAGGAACGAGATGATTGGAAATACCAGACAACCTCCCTGTGGGAACACCATTGATATCATCGAGAGAAGGGCTACCTGATAAAAAAATCAATTTTCCATCTAGCCATTTACCCCTTCCTGTTTGACCAAAATAATGAAATAGAGCATTTCTTGCCGAACCAAAATGATTGGGTAAGCTCTCAGAGGTAATGGGAATATACTTTACCCCAGAGGTAGTACCCGATGTTTTTGCAAAATATCTGGGTCTTCCAGGCCATAAAACATTAGATTCTCCGGCAACAACTCGGTCAAAATAGGTCTTTAAACCTTCATAATCCCTGACTGGAACCCTTTGCTTATAATCTCCATAAGATTTTATATTAGCAAAATCGTGATCATTCCCAAACTGAGTATCACAGCCCTGTCGTATAATTTGAGTAAAAATATTTTCCTGTTCCTTTAGTGCATTCGCTGACCATTGTCCAATTTGTTTAGACACTTGATTTGCCCAAGGGCGAAGAAAAAAAGATTTAAAACCCATATTTATTCCATTGAAGGTAGATAAGGGTACGAAAATACTAAATTTATCAGATTTTCAACCTCTTAAATCTTCTACATAAAACGTAGGATAGTCAGACTTTTTAAACTGAAAAAATACATCTGGAATAGATTGATTTACTTTTGGAGTACCAAAGCGAAATAAAAAACGGGAACCGTCCTTCGCAAAGGCTTTAAAAGATATAATTTCCCCTGTTTTTTTATCGAGAATCAATTCCAATTTGGAATAATCGGCCATTTTATCTACTGGTTTGAACCCTATTTGTTGAAGTGATTTTCCCTTTTCAACAAACTCCTTCAGCACAACGTAACTTAAATCTTTTCTTTTATAAATGCTAAAAAATGCTTCCGGTGATAAAACATCATCATTTTGCTGTGGATCCGGCATATCATTTATTTGGACTTCCTTTTCTTTTGGCAAAATAACCCACAAAGATTTACCGTCACAAAGAACGGTTTGTTGGTTCATAACTAATTTATACTTCATTCCTTTACGGGTAAACTGACCTTTTTGAACCTGTTTTGGTTGGTCGGGAATTTCCAAATCGAGCGTAAAAGGAATATCAAGAGAAATGTATGATTCATATCGCTTCTTCATTAGGTCGAGTGTTGCCTTTGCTTTTGGGTCCTTTTCTGAACGGGAAGAAACCTGCCCATTTAAGGAATTAATATTAAAGCACAGAGACAAAAGAAAAAGAACTGGTAAAAATAAGGTTTTAAAGGTCATTCCGAATGGTTATTTTATGAATAACGAAAAATGAATGGTTTTAATTACGCTAACGACTAATTACTCTGTATTTTTTAACACTGCGGGAAGTTTAATAAAACCATATTCAATGTCTTTATTTTTTTTCGTAATGGTATTTAAAAGCATTTCAGCGGCTATTTTTCCCATGTCAAAAGCTGGTTGAACAATTGCGCTCAGCTTTGGTCTTAACAAATGGGCAAATGGGGCATTAGTGAATCCTACTATTTTCACTTCTAAGGCGCGAGGTTCCGGAAGCTTTTGTACCGCCTCGTAACAATAAAAAGAAAGTCGGTCACTGGATGCGAAATAAGCATCAGGTTGAAATTTTTCTTCTAAATCTCTTAGATTATCCCATGCTTCACGGGCTAGAAAATTGGAATACCTGATTAAGTTTGGATCAACGGAAATACCTGCATTCAATAAAGCAGCACTATACCCTGCCAATCTTTCGATGGAGATAGATATTCCACTGGGACCCGCCATGTGAGCAATGCGTCTTTTTCCCAGTTTTATCAACCAGGTGGTAGCATCAAATGCAGCCTGATAATTGTCACAGACCACCTTATGACAATAGTTATCGGAGGGCACTCTGTCGAAATAAACCACAGGTAATTTCGCACCTATGCTTTTCATAACCTCCTTCACTTCCTTTTGATTAGTAGAAGGTGACAAAAGTAAACCATCAGCTTTTCGGCGGGCTACATCTCTGATAATATTGATTTCCCTCTCTGTGGAGTCGTGTGTTTGGTATATAACCACGTGGTAACCCTGGTTATTTGCCACAAATTCAACACCATTGACAACTTCAGCAAAAAAGGAATTAGATATTTCAGGAACAATTATAGCAATGTACCTCGTATTCATTTCCTTCAAACTCTGGGCTATAAGATTAGGTCTGTAATTTACCCTGGCAGCATAAGATTGAACTATTTTTTTTGTTTCTTCCCCAATTTCATGGCTATCCTTCAATGCTCTTGAAACCGTTGAAACAGATAAATTAAGCGCCTTTGAGATATCGCTCAGTTTGACCGGTCTTTCTTGATCCATCCCCGATTTTTTATCAAAGGTAAGTGAATTAAAGTATTACCTCACAAATTTCATACATTCCCTTTTTCTTTCGTTTAAACACCATTTTACGCAATCGTTTGCGTAAATTAATCTCTTAAAACAAAATAAGATATTGTATTTAATTACGAGATTAGACGTAACATTAATAATCTGACCCGCAAAACACCTTTACATTAAAAACTCTTTGATTTATTTTATTAATTTAAACCTTGGAAAAACCATCTTCTGAAAGATGGTTTTTCCAGTTTTTAGATATAAAACCTTTTTATTATGCTAAAAAACCTTTTTACAACCTTAACCTTTTGGTTTATGTTATCGATGCCTCTAATGGCTCAATCAATAGAAACCCAGGTGGAGATTCTTCGTCAAAATATGTTGAATCCTAATATTTCTGCCCTTAATCTCATCCTGTCTCCTGATCTTGTATATGGACATTCCAATGGTCATCTCGAGGACAAAGCAACATTCATCGATAATTTAACTAATGGGAATTACGATTTTACAGAAATATCGTGTACAGATCAGTCCATTAAATTAAGTAAACACATCGCCATAGTGCGACATACGCTCAAAGCCAAAACAAACGATAAGGGAATTCCCGCTGAAATAAATTTAAAAATTTTACTGGTTTGGAAGAAAGAGGGAAAAACCTGGCAGCTTTGGGAAAGACAATCTGCTAAAATTATTCCTCAATAAGCCTGATGTATGCCTCTTCTTTCAATTAATAATGTAAGACAAGTTTCGGTCCATCCTTCCTTGTCTATCCCTCGCGTTGCTCAGTTTCAGCTGCCTGATAAAGTATTACAATTTGGGACAGGCGTTTTATTGAGGGGACTTCCCGATTACTTTATTGAAAAAGCTAACCAAAAGGGTGTTTTTAATGGTCGTATTGTCGTGGTAAAATCTACTGACACTGGCGATGTCACTTCCTTTCAGCAACAGGATAACTTATACACCCTAAATATTCGGGGCATCAGAAATGGTCAAAATATTGATGAAAATATCATCTGTAGTGCCATAAGTAAAATATTACATGCAAATACTCAGTGGTCTGATATACTAAATTACGCTGCTAACCCAAGCATTCAGATTATTATTTCAAATACTACAGAAGCGGGATTACAATACGTAGAAGAGAAACTTACCCATGAACCTTCCATCTCCTTTCCTGGCAAATTAACTCAATGTCTTTATCACCGGTATGTTAAACTGGGACATGCACGAGAAAGTAAAATTATTGTTTTACCAACTGAATTATTAACCGATAATGGAATCATTTTAAAGAATATAATAGAAAAACTGATTCAATTCAATAACTATCCCAAATCCTTCGGTGATTGGATAAATGAAATGGTGATTTTCAGCAATACGCTTGTTGATAGAATTGTTCCAGGGAAATTATCCAATAAGGCTCAGCAAATTCTTTTTGAAAAATATGGCTATACAGATTCTAATGCGATTATGTGCGAACCTTATGCCCTTTGGGCGATTGAAGGCGGAAAAGAAGCACATGATTTATTAACATTTTCAACTGCTAATGATGAAATAAAAATCGTTCCTGATATCTCTCAATTCAAAGAGTTGAAGTTGCGCATTCTTAATGGTTCACATACTCTTTTATGTGCCAAGGCCATAGCAGAAGGGTTTGAAACGGTTTATTTGGCAATGAGTGATCCAAAATTTAGAAAATACGCTGAGGAACTCATTTTTGAAGAGATTATACCTTCACTTCCAAATGATATAAAAAAGGAAGATAAATTATCTTTTGCAAGAGACGTCATCGATAGATTCTCTAACCCAAATATAGAGCATAAATGGACATCCATTGCTGTTCAATATCCTATGAAACTTAAGATTCGGGTATTGCCTTTGATAAAATCCTTTAGGCAGACAACAGGAATTTCTCCTACAAAAATGGTGCAGTGTATTAAAGAAATTTTACGATTTCTTTTAAACAATGAAGACACCCAAATGGATGAAATATCAAAAGCTGCTATAAACAAGATTAATTTGTTGTCCTCTTCAACAGAGGAGAAAGTAAAAATATTGCTGCAGCAAGAAACGATATGGGGCGAAGATTTTACCCAATGGATAACCTTTTAAATAAAGTTTCTAATTTTTTTGGCTGGATGCTGAAGTAGTTAATTTAAAAAAGGAGCACCTGTTTTAATATTTCCAGGCACTGGATTTCGGTATTGGTTAGGAATCTTACCAGCTTTAACCTCTTTAATTAATCCGTCAATATCCTCTTTTGTTAAGTTATCTTTTCCTTCGGGAAATGTTTTTGCTTTTTCCAGAGCTATAATAGCCTCTTTAAAATTTTCGTCCCCTAAATGAGCCTGACCCAAATTGAACCAAACCTTCCTTTGCCAGCCGAAGTTATTATCTTCCTCTTTAAAAACTCTTTTTGAGACAGGAATTAACTCTAAAATCGCCATTTTATACTCACCCAAAATTAAGTGACATTCGCCCTTTATGCGCTTGGTTTTCCAAAAAATAGGTTGGTGAGGGATAGAATTTTTCAGTGTTATATCAAAATCTTTGACAGCTGACACATAATCTTTTTCAACAATACGTACGAAAGCCCTGCCAAAGTGAGCTTCTTCGCTATGCGGGTTAACTATAATACTTTTGTTAAAATCGTAAAGGGCGTCTTTAAAGTTTTTCAATCTAAAATTTACGTAGCCCCTTCTTTCATAAGCTTTAGCATGTCTTTCGCATTTTTGAATAGCCTGATCTAACGCCTCTTTTGCAGCCTTATCTTCTCCCTTTCCAACTAACCTTTTACCCAATAAATAAGACTGAATGGCAGATTTATCACCATTTGGTTCAATTTCCCTATGCTCAATTATTTTACCATTTTCCAGTTTCCAGGCACTGAGGCTACCTGCAATAGCATATTCGCAAACAGTTTCAAGAGCAGACACTGTATTTCTCCAGGTTCTATCGGTAATTTCAGGCTCGACATGCCTTGGAATATTTACGCAATTTTGTTCTACATCGAATATATTTTCACTTCGGAGAAATACATCGTATTTGAAATGAATTTCAACACGCTGATTATACTGCGCCAGTGCCATTTCGAAACTGCGTTGATTATTAAAGATGAACTGACCGGCCAGAATAATACGATAATTTGACATTTTCTAAGGAAAATAATAAAACAGACTTGTTTAACTTAATTGCACCGAAAGGTACGCTTTTATTTGCAGCTAACAAATATTTAACAATAGATTTACGATAAACAGCCTATGTTTACTTTATCAAATATTTGGCAACTTCGTCCTAAATATATTTAAAAAAAAATCATAAAATGTTGGATATTAACCAAATTTGTCTAAAAGCCTTTCCACCTTTTTAGTTGGTTTATCCTCTGGTTTGGATTTATTTATTATTTTAAGAAATTGTGGATCAACATGCATTCGCATAGAAAAACCCATTTGTTCGAGCTCAATCACCACATTTTTATCGTTATGATGATCTACTAATTTCCCTTTCAGGCCATAAAGGCTACCGAAACAAATCTCGATATCGTCACCGATTTCAGGTTTCAGTGCAACAGCTTCGATTTCAATTTTTTGACCAGTAATAGCCTTTAAAATACTAATTTCTCTTTCTGGAATAGCGAGTAATTCGTGGCTGAACTTTACAAATTTCACAACATCCTGTGTAGATGCTACAGTAAAGTATTCCGATTGAACAATTTTAACAAAAACGTAACAACTGATGAGAGGTAATTGAATTATTTTAATTTTCCGGGTATATACCCTTTTGTGAGTACTCAAGGGTAAATAGGCTTCCACCCCCTTTTCCGTCAACTGTTTGAGCACCATTTTTTCCCTCTTAAATCGAGTATAGATAGCGAACCATTTTTTCTCTATACTATCAAGGTGCAAATTATGGTAGGTTGGTTTTTCTAAGACAACCAAATCATTATTAGATAATAAATCAACTTCTTCCATTAGCTATTTTTATAATTCATTTAAAGTAACCATACCATTTTCCATAACATACTTCTCCCCTGATTCCGGGCAGACAGCGTGTCCTTCTGCTGAAAAAACAAGTTTATGCCCCATTCGGCTCATAAAATACTTTACTTTGGCTGGGTTTCCTATAACCAGAGCAAAGTCAGGGACCTCCTTAGTGACCACAGCTCCAGCGCCAATAAATGCATATTTGCCAATTTTATTACCGCACACGAGTGTCGTATTTGCACCTATACTTGCTCCTTTTCCTATGATAGTCTGTTTATATTCAGCTTTCCTGTTTACAGCACTCCGGGGATTAATCACATTGGTAAAAACGGCGGAAGGGCCTAAAAAAACATCATCTTCGCAAATAACACCCGTATAAAGGGATACATTATTCTGGATTTTAACATTATTCCCAAGGATTACCCCGTTGGCTATAAATACATTTTGGCCTAAATTACACTGCTGACCTAAGATAGCACCCGACATAACATGGGTAAAGTGCCAGATTTTTGTACCTGCACCAATGACAGCGCCTTCGTCAACGATAGCAGAGGGGTGTATAAAAATATCTTCCATTTATTTAAAAAATTGACTAACCGTATTCGTAATATAAGCTATTTGTTCCTCACTCATTTCTGTATGGATAGGCAAAGATAACACAGACTTACATAATTTATCTGTAACAGGAAGAAATTGAACATTAGCCTCCTTTTTAAAAGCCTCCTGTTCGTAAAGTGGCAATGGGTAATAGATGATAGAGGGAATACCCTTTTCCTTCAAAAAAGATTGCAATTCATCTCGTTTTCCGTTATTTATTTTTAGTGTATATTGATGAAAAACATGACTTGAAAAAGCTACTCTGAAGGGAATTTGGATTTGCTCAATGGATTTGAACGCTGCGTCATACGCATCAGCCACCGCTATTCTTTCTGCCGCAAATTGATCTAAATATTTCAATTTCACGTTTAAAATAGCCGCCTGAATAGAATCTAACCTTGAGTTAACCCCCACCATGTCATGATAGTAACGTTTAGTCTGACCATGGTTGGCAATTTTATGCAGGATCATTCCCAGGTTTTCATCTTGTGTATATAGTGCACCGCCATCACCGTAAGCTCCCAGGTTTTTTGAGGGATAAAAACTGGTAGAACCGATATGCCCCACGGTACCTGATTTGACTTTAACACCGCTTTGCATCAAATAATCTGCGCCAATGGCCTGGGCATTATCCTCAATCATGAATAAACCCCTTTCGTCACATAATTTCCTAATTCCTTCCAGATCAGCACATTGACCATAAAGGTTTACGGGAACCACGGCGCGGGTTTTATCTGTTATTGCCCTTTCAATGATTTCAGGCGTAATATTAAAAGAATCGACATCGACATCGACCATCACTGGCTTCAAGTTCAATAGAGCAATTACCTCTGCGGTGGCAACGTAAGTAAATGCGGGTACAATAACCTCATCGCCAGGTTTAAGCCCCAACGCCATCATGGCGATTTGAAGGGCATCGGTACCATTTGCACAGGGAATTACCTTTTTTGCGCCAAGATATTTCTCCAGATTATTCTTAAATAAGGTTACCTGAGGTCCGTTGATATAAGAAGTTTCGCTTAAAACCTCCATAATTCCCTCATCCACTTCCGATTTAATTCTTAGGTATTGACCTTTAAGATCAACCATTTGAATAGCTTCCATATCCCATTTTAAATCATAATATATCTAATGCTTTTGATGCAATTGTTTTACCAATAGCTAAAGAGGCGGTAGCTGCCGGCGAAGGCGCATTACACACATTGACTATTTGGTTATCGGCAAATATAAGAAAATCATCACTCATATTTCCAAGATTATCGGTTGCCATCGCTCTTACACCGGCACCACCACGAACCAAATCCTCTTCGTTAATCTCAGGAATTAAGTGACGAAGCGCTTTTACAAAAGCGGCGGAGGAGAAGGATCTGTGTAATTCTCCCAAACCGTGCTGCCAGTGTTTGGAAGCTAAACGACGGAACCCGGGAAAAAATATAGTTTCTGCCAATTCTTTTGCGTCAACGTCCCAACGGGAATACCCCTCCCTTTTAAAAGCCAGCACTGCATTGGGTCCTGCTTCAATACCTCCGCCAATCATTCTGGTAAAATGGACTCCAAGGAAAGGAAAATCAGGATTTGGAACGGGGTAAATCAAGTGATTCACCAAATACTGTTTTTCAGGTTTCAGGTCATAATATTCTCCTCTAAAAGGGATAATTTGAAGGGGAGGTAGCGGCATTCCAGTCATTTGAGCAACCTTATCAGAATATAAACCAGCACAATTAACTAAAATACGCCCAGAAATTTCTCTGTCATCGTAAGATCGGATGACTATGTCGTTTTTAGATCTTATAATTTGGTTTACCTTAAAGTTCGTTAGGATTTCACCCCCTAAGGCCCTTATTTTTTCTGCATATTTCAATGAAACCGTAGTATAATCGACTATGCCCGCCTGAGGAACCAAAATAGCCTCTTTAACATGAATATGAGGTTCTCTTTCCAAGGCTTCCTCTTTTGAAATACGGCGAATGCCTGTCAGGCCGTTTTGTAGCCCATTTTGCCATATTTTTTCCATACTGGGAATATCCTGTTCTGAGGTGGCAACGATCAATTTACCACAAATATCGAAAGGAATATCCTCTGCTGTACAAAATTCAAGCAATTCCTTGTAACCTGTAATACAATTATTCGCTCTGAGGCTTCCCGGGCGGTAATAAATACCAGAATGAATAACGCCACTATTGTGTCCCGTCTGATGTTTTGCTAACCCCGCTTCTTTTTCTACCAGCGTCAGAGATAATCCAGGTTTTTCCAACAAAAGTCTATATGCTGTAGCAAGTCCAACAATGCCACCTCCAATAATTAAAACATCTTTTTTCATAGTATAAAAATTAGGTATATTTAAGTAGCTTGACTAACAAATTTTTGTCAATTTTTAAACAGTAAAATCAGCCACTGGTATAGGTTTAGGACATATAACGATTTTTTGCTATGGTATCCTTTTTGCTTAACAGCTATAAAAACAAATACCCGAGTGAAACTTGAACCTACTCCCCAACTACATCGCGACCTTAGATTTTGGCTTATTATAAGCTGCATGTTTTTCACATTAATTCTTTTAGTGGATCAATTTCCACCTTAAGAAATTATTTTAAGACTCAGGTCTAAACTTCCTGCGGAATGCGTCAGGGCACCTAAGGAAATAAAATCGACCCCAGTTTCCGCATATTCCCTCAAATTATCCTCATTAATGCCTCCTGAAGCCTCAATTTCCATTTTTTTTCCAATGAGTGCTACAGCTTCTTTAATTTCAGCGGGAGAAAAATTATCCAACATAATCCGCTGACAACCTCCAACGGCTAAAACTTCTTCAATTTCTTGCTTATTCCTTACCTCAACGGTAATTTCAAGCTGAAGTTCATGAAAATCGAGATAGTTATTTACTTGTTTTAAGGCCTGGGTTATACTACCTGAAGCATCGATATGATTATCTTTTATCATTATACGATCAAAAAGCCCGAAGCGATAATTTTCACAACCACCCAGCACCACTGCCCATTTTTCTAATGGACGAAGAAGAGGAGTCGTTTTCCGGGTGTCAATTAAACGGACGGGCAGATCGGCCACTTTATTTGCAAGCCTATGACTTAGGGTAGCGATACCACTCATCCTCTGAATAGTATTCAAAGCCAATCTTTCCCCCTTTAAAATAACCCGTGTATTTGCCTCTAAAACGGCAGCTATTTGCCCAGGAAAAACATATTCACCCTCATTTTTTAAAGATTTCCAGGAAGAAGAAGGATCAAGGTAATGAAAAATAGCCTCCGCGATAGTAAGGCCCGCAATAATACCTTCCTGTTTCACGATAAGTCTGGCCGATTTTCGGTCGTCAGAAGGAATACAAGCCAGGGCAGTGTGATCTCCGTCTCCAACATCTTCCGCAATACCTCTGCGAATAAAATCGTTTAACCAATTTTCAGTTATTGGGTTATTCATTTATTTCAAATAGTGATGAACAATAATTTAAAATTAACTTTGTTTACATTTTTTAGAAAACAATACGACAACTAATGGTTCAAAAAAGCGGGTTATTATTTTCGTTAAGCCTATTCCTTGTGTATTTTTCAATGTCTTGTTCAGAAGAGAACATTGAAAAAACGCCAGATATCAGTAATATCTCCATTGATTTTAAGGTCAGGCGGTTTGAAAAAGAACTTTTTCAAGCGGATACCCTAAATTTCAGCAAAGAGTTGGCACAAATTAAAGAAAAGGATACAGAATTTGCTGAAATATATTTCAACCAGATTTTGGGATCCAATGATTTGCAAATTGCTCCTCAGGGAGAAGAAAAATACCTGATCGGTTTTACCCATTTTAAGGAAGTGCGAAAATTGTATGATACTATCCAAAATATCTATGCCATTTTCGATCCCATTGAATCTGATTTTAAAACTGCATTTAAATATTTTAAATACTATTTTCCAGAAAAACCAACCCCTAAAGTGACTACTTTTATTTCAGAGTTCTCTTTAGGAAATTTTATTTATGGCGAAAATAATCTGGCGGTTGGACTTGACTTTTATTTAGGTTCAAATTTTCCCTATCAACAAAAAAATCCACAGAATCCAAATTTTTCTGCCTATTTGACAAGGACTTTTAATGTCGATCATTTGGTTTCAAAAACCCTTCAACCGTTGGTAGATGATTTAATTCCGCCTCCTGAGACAGATCATTTACTGGCTTTAATGATTCGGGAAGGAAAAAAACTGTACATTCAGGATAAATTACTTCCTTCAACGCACGATTCAATTATAATGGAAGTTTCCGCCCAACAATGGGACTGGTTGGTTGAAAATGAAAAAGAGATTTTTTCATTCTTCCTTCAAGAATCTCTATTTTATGATAGTAATTGGCAAAAAATCCGTAAATATGTGGAGTATAGTCCAAATTCACCCGGAATGCCCATAGAAGCACCCGGTAGAACGGGCGCTTGGTTAGGTTGGCAAATTGTTAAATCCTTAATGAAAAAAAATCCTTCGTTAACGCTTACCGAAATGATTCAGCGAGTCGATGCTAAACAATTTCTAACTGATTCAGGATACAAACCACCACGAAAATAAAATCTTATTTCAATGAGAACCATTCCATTAATTGATTTATCCCAATTTGAAAAGGGAGATGTAGGGGAGAAAAACGTATTTATTGAAACCTTGGGGAATGCCTTCCATACGGTAGGTTTTGTTGGGGTGATTAATCATGGAATTCCCACCGATTTGATACAATCATTTTATAAAGAAGCCCATGCCTTTTTTGCTTTACCTGAAAGTGAAAAGTTAAAATATAAAATACCCGGAGCCAACGGACAAAGAGGATATACCGCTTTTGGAACAGAGCATGCCAAACAGTCAAAAGTAGCTGATTTGAAAGAGTTTTTTCAAATAGGAAATACGGGTAATGTGTCAGTGTTAGAAACCCCAAACTTTTTATCATTGGGTGAAAATCTCTACCGGTCCTTCGAGCGCGCTGGATCAAGTTTGCTGCAAGCCATTGCCCTTCACTTAAATTTACCTGTTGATTATTTTGATCAGCGAATAGAAAATGGTACAAGTATTTTACGAGCCATTCATTATCCGCCAATTACCCAGGAACCAGCGAGTGCCATTCGTGCAGAACAGCATGAAGACATAAATTTAATAACCCTCCTCGTAGGTGCTTCAGCAGGTGGACTTGAACTACTTTCTAAAGAGGGTAAATGGTTACCCATTGTTCCTGAAGCAGACGAAATTGTTATCAATGTGGGTGATATGTTACAAAGATTAACTAATAATTACCTGCGTTCTACTACGCATAGGGTTGTAAATCCTCCAAAAGAGGAATGGCATTTGCCCAGATTATCTATACCATTTTTCTTGCATCCCAGACCTGAAATGGATTTAAGTTGCCTGGAAAATTGTGTTTCTGATGAAAATCCACTTCACTTTGCACCTATAACTGCTGGAGAATATTTAGATGAACGCCTAAGAGAAATTGGGCTAAAAAAATAATATCATGAAATCAACCATTACCTTTCTTTTACTTTCGATACCTTTTTTGCTTCTAAGTCAGGGCAGAATTGACTGGGCGCCTGATGGAACCGGTCTTAGGGAAATTCAAAAAAATACGATTGTAAAAATAACCCTTCCCAACCGACAGGTGGATACCCTTATTAATGCGGCTCTTTTAATTCCAAAAGGTCAGTCCAAACCTTTGCAGGTGCGAAGTTTTGAATATTCAGCCGATAACCAAAAAATATTAATATACACCAATACTCAGAGAGTTTGGAGACAAGATACTAAAGGTGATTATTGGATTTTGGATATGGCTACCAAAAATTTAAAGCAATTGGGCACCAAATTCCCTGCATCAACCATGATGTTTGCAAAAATTTCTCCCGACAGCAAAAAAGTAGCTTACGTACAAGCACATAATATTTATGTCGAAGATATTGCTTCAGGTGCCATTACTCCATTAACCACCGATGGTGACAGCAGGCTTATAAATGGTACTTTTGATTGGGTTTATGAGGAAGAATTTGGATGTAGAGATGGATTTCGCTGGAGTCCCGACGCTAAATCCATTGCCTATTGGCAGATAGATGCCCGTCAAATCAGAAATTTTTTGATGATAAACAATACGGATTCGACCTATTCGTTCAACGTCCCCGTAGAATATCCAAAAGTTGGAGAGGCACCTTCCCCTTATAAAATTGGGGTGGTTCCCGTCATTGGTGGAAAAACGCTTTGGATGAATATACCCGGCGATCCCCGTCAAACTTATTTGCCCAGAATGGAATGGGCAGGAAATAGTAGTGAACTCATTGTGCAACAATTAAACAGAAAGCAAAATACTAGTAACCTGTTTTATATTCAGTCAGCTACTGGTATAGCTAAATCATTTTATCAGGAAACGGATGAGGCCTGGATCGATATTGATGGACCGGAAGGTTGGGATTGGCTGGAAGGCGGAAAAAGCTTTTTATGGCAATCTGAAAAAGATGGCTGGAGGCATGTTTATTTAGTAAGCAGAGATGGAAAAAAGGAAATATGCTTGACCTCAGGAAATTATGACGTCATTTCTATTTCAAGAATTGACGAAGACAACAATCAGCTTTATTTCATGGCTTCTCCTGATAATGCAACCCAGTCTTACCTTTACAGGACTACTTTAGATGGGAAGGGAACGGCTACCAGAATTTCTCCTGCAAATCAAACAGGATCACATAGCTATGATATAAGTCCAAAAGGAAAATTTGCCAGGCATACTTTTTCAAATGCAAAAACCCGTCCAACTACTGAATGGTTAAATTTACCGACCAATACGCCATTGGATCCTGCAAAATCCATTGATTCCCAGTTGGAAAAAGCGGTGACAGATTTGGATATAACCTTTTTGCAAATCACTACGGCTGATGGAGTTAACCTAGATGCCTGGTTTACGAAACCCAAAGGATTCAATCCAAATCTTAAATATCCTGTAGTTTTTACTGTATATGGCGAACCTGCTGGAAGTACGGTTAGAGACGCTTATGGAACAGGAAGAAATAGTTTGTATAAAGGTGATATGTCCGCCGATGGATATATTTATGCTTCTCTTGATAATCGCGGCACCCCTTCGCCTAAGGGAAGAGCCTGGAGGAAGGCTATTTACAGAAATATAGGCAGGATTAATATTTTAGATATGGCTCAGGGAGCGCAAGCGCTATTTGCTAAATATTCCTTTATGGACACCTCAAGAGTGGCAGTTCATGGATGGAGCGGTGGCGGATCCTCCACTTTAAATCTACTTTTTCAGTACCCCGCTATTTTTAAAACAGGTATATCTGTGGCTGCCGTTGGGGATCAGCTGAGCTATGATAATATCTACCAGGAGCGCTACATGGGCATTCCACAGGAAAACAGAGAAGATTTTGTATTGGGTTCACCTATAACCCACGCTAAGAATCTGGTTGGAAATCTTCTATATATACATGGAACGGGTGATGACAATGTGCATTATCAAAATGCTGAAAAACTGGTCAATGAATTTATAAAACATAACCGCCAATTCCAGTTCATGCCATACCCTAATCGCTCACACAGTATCAGAGAGGGAGAAGGAACGACAGAACATTTACGCACTTTATTTACAGAATACCTTAGAAAAAATTGTCCTCCGGGAGGAAGATAATTAATATATCGAACGGTCATAAAATCTCGCTTTACTGGCACTGAACAGAAAAGGGAGATTTTATGACCTTTTTTAATATTTAATTTAAGTATCTAATGTAAATTTTGAAAACAGCACTTTTCTCCTTGGTAATTAGGTATTCATTTGGACAATACCTATTTTACAATTTATTAAAGTCAAAACAAAGAGATAAATTTTTAACAGTATATATTATGTCTCAATCAACAACGGGAAGCAAGGATACTCAACTTGCGCGGACGATTACCCTTTCGATGGCTATCGTTTTGGTTATCAGTTCAATCATAGGTTCAGGAGTTTTCAAAAAAGTAGCTCCTATGACGGCCGAGTTATTGTCGCCCACCTGGGTTCTTGCCGCTTGGGTAGCCGCAGGTTTGGTCACCTTAGCTGGCGCCTTATCTGTTGCTGAAGTATCGGGACAAATTACGGGATCGGGCGGAGCTTATGTATTTTTAAGAGAAATTTATGGCAAAACGATTGCTTTTTTCTTTGGCTGGAGCAACTATGCTGTTATTAGAACTGCCTCAGTCGCCTCAATTGCTTATGTTTTCGCGGAATCAGTAAATGCTTTATACCCATTGGCAGGCTTTTCCCCAGAGATTTCCGCGCTATCTATCGGCGGCATCATCTTCCCATTTGCCAATATTGGCGTAAAGTTATTGGCAATTTCCTTGGTTATTGGACTTACCTTTTTAAATTTTCGGGGGGTCAAAGAAGCGGGTATTTTAAGTCAGTGGACTACAGCTACGGTGGTTATCAGTTTGTTAATTATAGTACTCCTTGGAC
Organism: Bacteroidota bacterium; assembly: GCA_014190515.1. Classification (GTDB taxonomy): domain Bacteria; phylum Bacteroidota; class Bacteroidia; order Chitinophagales; family Saprospiraceae; genus BJGN01. The sequence goes on along the minus strand of BJGN01000022.1, from coordinate 11,192 downwards.
TTAGCTGGCAAGGAGGCAGTTGGTCTAATATAAGTCAAACAGCGGTGGGGTACGAACGCTTGAGTGCGGATGGATTCACCCAGTTTGCTGCATTTTTCGCCGCAATGCTAGCTGCATTTTGGGCCTACGAAGGCTGGATAACGGTAAGTTTTATTGGTGGAGAGATACAAAATCCAAAGAAAAATTTACCTCTGGCACTATTTTTTGGGATGCTCGCAGTTATTGCTATTTATCTGTTGGTCAATATGGCCTATTTATATGCTATGCCAGCAGACGAACTCATCCAAATTCATGAAGGTAAAAACAAAATTGCAGCGGTTGCTGTGATTGAAAAAATAGTAGGCCCTGCGGGAACCATATTTATAGCCATTCTCATTTGCATTTCTACTTTTGGCTGCACTAATACCACCATTTTACTGGGTGCCAGATTATACTATGCCATGGCTAGAAGAGGAGAATTTTTTGCCTCTGCCGGAAAAGTTCACCCAAAGTACAGAACACCCGGGAATGCCCTTTGGTATCAAGCGTTCTGGTCTTCCGTTCTCATCTTGTCAGGTAGTTTCGACCAATTAACAGACATGTTAATTTTTGCCTCTTTCCTTTTTTATGGACTTTGTACCTACGGCGTATTCATATTAAGAAAGCGAAACGGAGGTGCACCTTCATCGTACAAAGTACCTGGTTATCCGGTTGTACCTATGTTATTCGTTACCTTTTGCCTGGTTCTCACCATTTTCACGCTGTATAATAAGCCTGGTGAAGCCATAATAGGTTTATTATTAATGCTTACAGGTATTCCATTTTATTTAAAATGGAAAGACCGTCCAGCCATGCCAGAGGCCGATGAGGAAAGTCAATCTGAAAATGATTCCTAAATCACTTTAATTCTGCATTATTAAGAAGGCTTACTTATCTTTGTGCCGTTTGACGTTTCAAATGACTTAAAAGAAAATATGCTCCAATTAGTTTCTTATAATCTTAATGGTATTCGTTCCGCCCTCGATAAAGGATTGATCGCATGGTTAAGTGAATCGAATATAGACCTGTTTTGTGTTCAAGAAACAAAAGCACAGTTCGAACAGATTGATTTCACTCCCTTTGAGGAATTAGGTTATTTCGTAAGCTGGGCACAAGCTGAAAAAAAAGGATACAGTGGCGTGGCTACTTTTTCTAAAATTAAACCTGATTTGGTGGTTGTCGGATGCGGTATTGAAAAATACGATCGTGAAGGAAGAATAATCAGGACAGATTTTGGGGACTGGACCTTGCTAAACTGTTACTTCCCCTCTGGAACCACTGGAGATGTGCGGCAGGATTTCAAGATGGAATTTTTATCGGACTTCTCCGCCTGGCTGCAATCCCTTTTAATGGAAAGACCGCGTTGTATCGTAGTTGGAGATTTAAATATTGCACATAACCCTATTGACATTCATGATCCTATAGGAAATAAAAAAAGTTCAGGATTCCTACCCGAGGAACGTGCCTGGATAGATCAATGGGTAGCGTCGGGCTTTGTAGATGCTTTCCGTTTCATTCATCCAAATAAAGTTCAGTACAGCTGGTGGAGCTTCCGTGCGAACTCCAGGGGAAACAATAAAGGATGGAGAATTGACTATCAAATGGTTAGCCCTGAAATGAAAGAAACCATCATCGCGGCTGATCAACTAAATGATATTGTTCATTCAGATCACTGTCCTGTTCAGGTAATGTATCAACTCTAATCATCTTAAACAAATACATAATGCGTAATAATATCTCACTTTTAATTGCACTGTTACTACCCTTTTCAATGATTGCTCAAGGATGGTCTGGTGGCATTCGCGCTGGTTTAAACTATTCACGGATTGACGGTCCTTCAGAGATTGATGCAAGTGGAAATAATCTGGAGCGAAATACCTTCTCAAGTGGCTTCCACATAGGTGGCATGATTAGCAGAAAATTGAATAGCGCAGTAGGCTTGCGTGGAGAAATATTGTACTCACAACGGGGGACTGATTACCAATATCAAGGGGATTCCTATCTAAGACTCTTCACAGAGGCAGGAGCTGTGGTCAATACAAGAGGAACGAGATATACTACCCTCAGAATAACCAACACCTATTTAGATTTACCTCTATCTGTTTTTTTACGATTAGGTAGAATTGAATTATCTGGCGGCGGGTATGGAAGTTTTATGTTAAGCTCCAGAGGTGTAGGAGAATTGAATTACAACGGAAAAAGTACGGTGGGTCAAACCATTGAACCGCTTCTTGTTCCATTAAAATATGATTATTTCAAAGATCAGTACCAACAAACCGGTGTTCTCAATGCAAAAGTTATCACGGTTGATAATAGAAGAGTAGTGGTTCCCTCTACTTTAGGTGCTTATTATGATACCAGAGATACGGGTGTTCCCCTTTTCAACAGAATAGATGCGGGCTTACATGCTGGGTTGGGCATATTTATGAGCCAGGGTCTTTATTTAGGGGCAAGGATTCAAAAAGGATTCATGGATTTAACCCGCGCCGAACAAGAACTATCCTTACAAAGTCTGGATAGTGCGGGAAAAATCATCCCCAGAAGTGACGAAGATTTGAACTTATCCTTGCAGCTATCTATTGGCTTTAGCTTTTAGAATATATTTTTAAATCCAAGGTGTATTTTGGGCGTGGCGCTACTTAATGGCTGACCATTGTTTGAACCTACCGCAACACTTATACCAAATAAGCCTGCGGTAGTTTCGATATTAAGGCCCGCGCCCAGTCCAAATGGTTTATCATTTACGGCTATGCCTTCTTTCATTTCTGTAAGGAATGCTTGGTTAAAAAAGGTATAGATATAGGAATTTTTACTAATCAGAAGTCGGTAAGCTACTGTTGCCAGCATAAATTGGCGCACTAAAAAAGCCTCTTCATCGAATCCGCGTAAATTTTGATTTCCACCAAGTCGAAATAATTCGTTGCTAAGTAGCTCACCACTACCTCCGAGGTAACCAACCATTCCGTTGGTCTGAATCGTACTATTTTTTCCTATTGGAATGAAATAACTACCCTCAGCATGAACTCTGTATCGTGCCTGATTTTTAAACTCAGTATACTTTTCTGAAAATCCCAGGGCAACAATTCTGGTATTTTGAATGATTCTGCGATTACCAGCGGTGATTCGAGTTTGTAATAACCACCCTGAACGAGGATTCAATGCGTAATCTGTTCTATTAAAAGAGAAAGAAAATCCAATGCCAGATTGTTTCATATCGAGTTGGTCTGGAAGTATATTCGATTGCAATAATTTTTTTTCATCAATACCTATCAGGCGGCTATTATTCGATTCGAGATGAATTTGCCAGTAATCGCCGCCACGGAACTGGAAAAGAAGGCCTATTGATTGTTCTACATTAAGAAACGAGGTATCGCGTTTATATAAATCGGCCCGCCAGTCGAGTCCCAGGGGAGAACCTAATAAAAAAGGGTATCGGAGCGCCATTTGCAGTCGCTGTGTTTCTGGCCTTAATCTTTCAAATTGAATATAAAGCCTTTCCCCACGACCGAAAGAATTCAGGAATTCACCCTCAAGAGTACCTGTTAACAAGGTACCTCCGGCATTGGTAGAAGCTCCCGGTAATAATCCAATCAAAAAATCGAAGCGACTAGCCGATTTTTTCTTCATAGTAAGCATCCAGCTTACCTTTTCGCCTGAAAGGACAGGTTTTGCATCAATGAGTTCAACATAAGGAAGAGCAGCTATTCTTGTCGTCATTTTTTCCAGCATTTCTGTGGAAAATGCAGCCCCTTTTTTTAAATCGAGATAGCGAAAAAGAAAAGAGGTCGCCAGGGGTTTATCCCCTTTTAAAAGAATGGAATCAAATCGTATAAATGCGCCAAAATCTACCTCTATCTGTACGTCTAATGCGCCATTTTCAGTTTTTAAAATATGTAGCGCAGTGTGGGCAAAAGGATAGCCCTGGGTGTTTAGTAACGAATTTATTTCCCCTAACAGCCCATTCCGACGAACGATTGTTGCTGGTTTTCCTATATTTTTTTTAATTATGGCTTCCCATTTTCCAACCTCAAAGAGGATAGACGAATGAGCTATATCTGGAAGAGGCTTTTGTATAACACGCCAATAATAGCGTGGTCCCTGATGAATAAATAGGTATGTTTTATCTTCAACAGACTTTATGCTGTCAACAGAAAATTCTAAAAAACCTTCATTGTGCATACTATCGGTAAGCACTTTTATATAAGCAAGTGGTTGAATATCAATCTCAATAGCTTGGTTTTGAATAAGTTCTCCCTCTTTGTTTATCTGCTGTAAAACTATCTGAGCAGACGACGATGAGACGGCCAGACAGAGGAACAAAAAGGGAAAACAAAGGGGAAATCGCATATCGCTATAAAATTATTGCATTATGTAAAGATAAGGGATTTTTAATTGTACGCCCATCTACTGTAACACGTCTGTGGTTTTCTACATTAGCTTATTAAAGTTTCGGAGCAAATCATTCAACCTATTTATTGGGGTATTTCAAAAATTCAAATTGAACGTTCACCCATTTTATCCTATTCGTTCCAATGTTAATGAACTTGTCGTGGTATATTTTCCAGTCAAAAATACATTAAGTAAAATTTTGATCTTGATAGGTTTATTCTCGCTGCTGATATTTTTAGAGACTTTTACTAACATAAGATAATCAAACAAATAAGTGTATAAAAAGATAGCTGGAAAATAACTCCGAAACTTCAGTAGAGCCTAAAGATTAGTTGCGCTATGCACCTAAGCAAAATAAACTAAAACAAAATGTTTTAATTAACCTATTATTAAACTTTTTGTTTTAAATTTACCTGATTTTAATAGTTATCCTTCCTATGTATTTAAACTGCCACACTTATTTTAGTCTTCGCTACGGGATCATGTCACCGGAAGAACTGGTACGTTATGCCATAGAAAATGACATTAAAACATTGGTATTGACTGACATCAACAATACGAGTTGTGCCGGAGAATTTATAGATGGTTGTCAAAAAGCGGGAATAAAGGGCTTATTGGGTATTGACTTTCGGAATGATTCAGGAGAATGCTTATACATTGGAATAGCACGTAATCGGGAGGGATTTAGTGAATTAAATACATTTTTAACTGACTTTTCGATGAAACGCAAGGCATTACCCCTTTTGCCTCCTGTTTTTTCAAATTGCTGGATTGTCTTCCCCCGCCTGGTAAAGCCCATTGAACAATTCCGGGAAAACGAATTTTTAGGTATTCGCCGGGAGCATATTGCCCGATTATTCAGGCATCCAATCAGAGCCTATTCCCATAAATTAGTAGCGCTTAGTCCTGTTACATTCCGGGATGATGAAGATTATCAGGTTCATTTACATTTACGGGCTATTGATAAAAATAAATTACTGACACATTTACTTCCCAAGGAAGCTGGTTCAAAGGATGATAAAATGCAGGAAGCAGCCTTGGTGGAAGAACCCTATTTAGTATGCCCGGACATAATAAACAACACCTATAAATTATTGGACTCATCATCTATTAGTTTAACGAAAGGGTTAACGGTTAACCGATTACACTTCACAGGTAGTATGGAAGGTGACTATGCCTTGCTTGAAAAACTGGCCCAATCGGGTTGCCAGCGCAGATATGGTGAATTGACCGCAGCACGCGATCGGATGAGACAAGAAATGAAGGTCATTCAAACCCATAGATTCTGCGCTTATTTTCTTATCACCTGGGACATTGTCCGGTATGCGCGGTCTGCCGGCTATCATCATGTGGGGCGAGGTAGTGGTGCCAATTCCATTGTTGCCTACTGTTTGGGAATCAGCGACGTTGACCCCCTTGAGTTAAATCTGTATTTCGAACGATTTATCAATCCGCATAGAACATCCCCACCCGATTTTGATATTGATTTTTCATGGGATGAACGGGATGATATCACCGATTATATTTTCAAAAGATATGGACAACAATATGTTGCATTATTAGCTACGTATAATACTTTTCAACGAAAAGCAGCCATTAGAGAGTTGGGAAAAGTATATGGTCTGCCCAAGGGAGAGATTGATAAATTAGTTATAAAACAAGAACAAGGAGCGCCACACCGGCATGAATTAGAACCGACCATTATGTATTACGCAGAACGTTTACTAGACAAACCCAATCATCTGTCGATACATGCTGGTGGTGTTCTTATCAGTGAAGAACCCTTATCCTATCATACAGCATGCATGCTCATGCCTAAAGGTTTTCCTGTTACACATTTCGATATGCACCATGCGGAATCTCTTGGGTTTCATAAATTTGACGTCCTAAGCCAGCGAGGATTGGGTCATATCAAGGATGCCGTCTCCCTGATACGTCAGAGACACAAACAAGATGTTGATATCCATGATATTAAGTTACTTAAAAATGATCCTCAAAGCATTGCCTTATTGCGCTCAGCAAAATGCCTGGGTTGCTTTTATATAGAATCTCCGGCCATGCGCGGCTTACTACGAAAATTACATTGTGATAATTATATTCATTTGGTTGCTGCCAGTTCTATTATCCGTCCTGGTGTTTCCAGCTCAGGCATGATGAAAGCGTATATACAAAGGACACACGACCCCTGCGGCTTTACTTATCCGCATCCGGTTTTTGAGGAACAGCTAAGTGAAACGTATGGTATTATGGTATATCAGGAAGACGTGATGAAAATTCTGCATCATTTTGCCGGACTGGATTTAGGGGAAAGCGATGTGGTAAGGCGCATTATGACAGGAAAAAAATTAAAAGATGACACATTAGAACGTTTGAAGGAAAAATACTTCAAGCAGTGTGAACAACGGGGCTATCCTGAAACATTAGCGATTGAGGTATGGCGGCAAATTGAAAGCTTTGCAGGATATTCCTTTTGCAAAGCCCATTCGGCCAGTTTTGCTGTAGAAAGTTTTCAGAGCTTATATCTCAAAGCCCATTTTCCCTTGGAGTTCATAACAGCGGTCATCAATAATTTTGGTGGATTTTATCCTACGGAATTTTATGTTCACGAAGCAAAAATACTGGGTGCTCATGTCCAGGCTCCTTGTGTTAATAATAGCGAGTATATGAGTGCTTTAGTAAATGAAAATGAATTATATCTTGGATTTATCCACTTGAAGGAATTAGAAGCTCAAACAGCTCAAAAAATTGTAACGCAAAGAGAAAATCACGGAGTCTTCCGCGATTTTGCAGATTTCGTTGAACGGGTACCCTTAGGACCTACCCAACTTGACCTATTAATCAGAATTGGTGCCTTTCGTTTTTGCGGTAAGAGCAAGTATGAATTGTTTTGGGAGAAAAATGCCCTGGTAACTGCCGTAGGGGAACAAGATAATCACTCTCTGTTTTCTGAAACAGATCATCAATCAATGCGCGTTCAAAACACAGAAAATGAAAGTTTTTCATTTGCCTCCATGCTTTCCGTTGTAAAGGAAAACGATCTAAGTCAGTCTTTTGACGAACTGGAATTATTAGGCTTTCCGTTATGCAACCCCTTTGATTTAGTTGAGGACACCAACCCTTTAAACGATACTATTCTTGCCAGGCAAATGGTTAGTTTTAAAAACAAACCTATCAGAATGGCGGGATATTTCGTATGTTCAAAATCCTTAACAACCATAAAAAAAGAAAGAATGGCTTTTGGAACATGGATAGACAGGGAGGGGAATTATTTTGATACTACTCATTTTCCAGAGCAATTACTGAGGTACCCATTTCGTGGAAAAGGTGTGTATATGATAGAGGGAAAAGCGGCAGAAGAATTTGGTTTTTTTAGCCTGGAGGTCTCAAAAATGAAACGACTTCCATTTTTAGCCGATGAAAGATTTGTCAGTTAAGAAATGTCTTTAAAAAATCTGCAAACTAAAAGCCAAATAAATGAGAGAGTTCAAACACCGCGTAAGTCATTATAAAACCCCAACCTAATGCCATGACAGTCATCCACAAGAAAATTTTATACTTTTTTTCCCCGAATGCATTGGCAATTAAAGCTCCCCCTATAGGAGAAAGAATGACAGGCGTAAGGAACGAAACCCCCATAATACCATATTTGCTCCATATCCTAACTTTTCTTCTGTTTGCCACCGTAAACAATTTACGTTTTTTACCGAAACGAGAAAAAACTTTAGATTTAAAGAAATGGAAAAAAAGGGTAATCAACACGACACTTATCATCATTCCGAAGGCAGTAGCCAAGGCAGTATCTATTTTAGTTAAACCAAGAGCGAGCCCTTCGAAAGGACCGAAAATAAACTTCACCATACTAGAGACAATAACGGTAAGATATTTCAGAAAAGGATTCAAATCCACGGCTTTTATTTAATAACCAATAATAGTATTTATTCCTAAATTGTTTTGAAAACGGTTAACTTTAACAAAGTTATCGCTGAGCAATATAGGTATTATGAGCCATATTGCTTTATAAAAAAACCTAAAATATTTTCTATGCGTCTCTACCATTACATTCTTGCTCTGTTTATTATTTCCATTACCTTTTCAGATATTCTTTCTGGTCAGGTTTCTCTTCAAAACATCGAATGGCGAGGTATTGGCCCTGCCAATCCAGGAGGAAGAATTGTTGATATTGAAGCGGTAGAAAAAGATTTCAAGCAAGTATTTATAGCTACAGCGAGTGGAGGTGTATGGAAATCGAACAATGCAGGAACCACCTGGGAACCCATTTTCGATCGTTATTCGACGGCTTCCATAGGTGATATTGCCTTATTTCAGCCCAATCCAAAGATTGTTTGGGTAGGGACAGGAGAAGCCAATAATCGCAATTCAGTTAGCTGGGGGAATGGCGTTTATAAATCAACAGATGGAGGTAAGAATTTCGTAAATGTAGGTTTAGAAAATACACAACAAATAGCACGTGTTCTCACCCATCCTTCAAATCCTCTCATTGCCTATGTTGCCGCTATCGGCCCCCTTTGGAGTGACACCGCAGGAGACAGAGGTCTGTTCCAGACAAAAGATGGAGGACAAACATGGACAAAATTAACGACTGGATTACCTGTTCAGCCAGGTTCAGGTTGCACAGACATTGTAATGGATAGTAAAAATCCATCTATCTTATATGCTGCCTTCTATGAAAGGCTTCGAAAACCTTATATTTTCAATAGTGGGGGTAATCATGGTGGTATTTTCAAGTCAACCGATGGAGGCAAGAATTGGGTAAAATTAACTCAGGGACTTCCCGGAGGACCCACCGGACGTATTGGATTGGCTAGCTATAGGAAAGATTCCCGTATTTTAATAGCCCTGGTAGAAGCGGAAGCATCTAAAGATTTATCCAAACCAGGGGCTGGCTTATACCGTTCTGAAGATAGCGGAAAATCATGGAAATACATCAACACCTATAATAACAGGCCGTTTTACTATAGTCAAGTTGCCATAAATCCTCAGGATGACCAAAAGGTTTATGTCATGACTACCCGTTTCATGGTCAGTTCAGATGGTGGGAAAACATTAAAAGATGGAAGTCAAGATCAGGAGGTACATGGCGATTTTCATGCCATCTGGCTGGACCCCTATCAACCGGATCGATACTATTTAGGTGCAGATAAAGGGGCTTCTCTCACGCATGATCATGGTCAGGCCTTTCAATTATTTGATAATTTACCCATTGCGCAATATTACAGAATTGGGGTTGACATGCAGGAGCCTTATATGATTTATGGTGGATTACAGGATAATGGTTTCTTTGCTACGGCAAGTTTTTCAAGAGATGTAAGAGGTATTTTAAATGATGCCTCATGGAAAGTCCACTGGGGTGATGGTATGTATGGTGCGGTTAATCCCTATAACTGGAGGGAAGTTTACACAGGAAGTGAAAATGGAAGTTATAACCGGTATGACCCACTCACCCATGCACTTACGGATATTCAACCCAAACCTGCCACCATCCTTAATTATGCTAAAGTCAATCCCGTACCAACTATTCCCGGCACACCTGTTTTTCGGTATAACTGGTCAGCACCATTAGTCCTCTCTCCATTAGATCCTAAAACCGTATTTTTGGGGTCGAATTATCTCTTCCAAAGTAAAAATGGAGGACAAACCTGGGAAATTATCTCCCCGGATCTGACAACCAATGATCCGAAGAAAATAGCTTCAGGAAATAATGGGGGAATTACCCCCGACAATACAGGGGCCGAAGACCATTGCACCATTTTTACTATTTCTCCCTCTCCTATTGACGCTGGCCTAATTTGGCTTGGAACCGATGACGGAAATGTGCAATTGACGTTAGATGAAGGAAAGAACTGGATAAATGTACGAAATAATTTTCCAAATGTGCCCTCATTTACCTGGGTTACCCAAGTGGAGGCTTCTCATTTTGACCCCGCTGTGGCCTATGTCGCTTTTGACGGACATCGGGACAATGTATTTAAACCTTTTGTGTTTAAGACGATGGATTTTGGAAAAACGTGGATTGACATTGCTTCAAATCTACCTGAAAATGAAGTCATTCGCGTGATTCGCGAAGACCCAAAAAATAAATCTTTACTTTTTTTGGGCACTGAAACCGGGGTTTGGTATTCCTTGAATGCAGGAAAAGAATGGTACAAGCTGAACGAAGGCATGCCTACCGTCTCCGTTTATGATTTGGTCATTCATCCCCGTGAAAATGATTTGATTGCAGCAACCCATGGAAGAAGTTTATTTATATTAGACGACATTTCTCCCTTACAACAATTAACACCAACGATTGCTGCCGGAAAAGCCTGGTTATTCCATCAGAAACCAGCCATTCTCTGGGCAAATAAGAGTAGAGGAGCCCAAAGAGGACATTTTTGGTTTGCGGGAAAAAATCCGGCCAATATCAAACCCATTACCTCTCTACCCCGTGCTGTTTTTGAAAATGGAGCACTCATTCATTTTTATCTTAAGGATACTTCTGAACCTGCAACCATTCAAATAACGGATAAAAGCGGAACGCTAAGCACAACGCTACCTGTGGAAAACAAAACGGGTATCCAACGAATTAGATGGAACCTAAAATTTGACAAAAAAGAAGCACTTCCCGGCCTTTATCGGATTACCTTAAAAGTAGGTTCGGAGAGTTATCATAGCTCCTTGGAGGTTAAAGAGGATCCACTGCTTCAATTGACAGGAAAAACAAATTGATTAATAGCCCTACCTCTAATTTGAATCACGGATTTAAAGGATTAGGTTATTTTACTGTT
>BJGN01000021.1 GCA_014190515.1 Bacteroidota bacterium | reverse complement strand
TGGCATAATCGTTGGTTATTTAGTCTATGCTTTGGTTTTTTAAATTTCGCCCAAATTTAGAACTATTGAAGGATATTTACCCAAAATTTTATGATAATTAATAAAATTTTAGGAATAGGTTTTTTTTTAAAAAAACTAAAATATTTTATCTTGGACAGTATTTTAAATTTTATCATTTTTTTTTAACCAAATGATTTATCTATGAAAGAAGTATTTTTAAGGAAGTTCCTTTGTCTTTGCTTGTTTGGGATTAGTTTAGTCACCGCTGCCTTTGGTCAGCGACAGATTAGTGGAAAAGTTACAGAAGCAGGAACGGGAACACCCCTCATTGGGGCCACTGTACAACAAGTTTCCTCGTCCAATGGAACTATAACAGACCTTGATGGAAATTACCGTATTAATGTGCCGGAAGGTGCTACCCTTCGATTTTCCTACATTGGCTATCTCACTCAGGATCTAGTTTCTGGTGCTTCCACCACGCTCGATGTGGAGTTATCGGCAGATGAAGAGCAATTAGGTGAGGTAGTCGTGACAGCCTTGGGAATGAAAAAAGACAAGAAAGCCCTTACCTACGCTGTCCAGACGCTCCAAGCCGAATCCTTAGTTGAGGCCCAACAGCCCAATTTGGTAAACAGCCTACAGGGAAAGGTAGCTGGCGTGATGATAAACAACTCCAGCGGTGCACCAGGTGCAGCTGCTGTTATCATGATTCGTGGCGGAACCTCTCTCAGTGGAAGTAATCAGCCCCTTTTCGTAGTGGATGGCATCCCGGTTGACAACAGTGCCCCAGTGGGTGGCGGAATAGGATTGAATGCTCAGAATACGAACAATAGTAACCGTGGGATAGACATCAATCCCGAAGATATCGCCTCTCTGACCGTATTGAAGGGGCCTGCGGCTGCTGTTTTGTATGGACTTCGTGCCTCAGGGGGCGCTATCATCATCACTACCAAGCGAGGCCAGGCAGGGACCTTTCGTATAAATTATACCAATTCCTTTTCTCGTGATGTCGTAAATAAGCTCCCAGTGTTTCAGACGCGCTTCGGACAGGGGATAGACGGTAAAAAGAATCCTGATGCTCGAAGTTCATGGGGACCGGAACTGGGGTCAAATGAAACCATTTACGACAATTTGCGGAATTTCTTTGAGCCTGCCTTTACCCAGCGGCACGACTTGTCTGCCTCTGGAGGCACAGAGCGCAGCACGTTCTTTCTCTCAGGTAGCCGGTTCGACCAGAGCGGTATTGTTCCGAACACGGGATTCGACCGCACCTCCTTCAGGCTTTCTAATGAAAGCCAGATAGGCAAGAAAATCAAGGCCGGCGGTTCCGTCAACTACACCAATTCCCGTAATCGCTCAACCCTTGGCGGATCAGGTATTGCTGATGCCAATGTTGTCAGTGCTGCAGGCGGAGGCGGAGGCGGTACTATTCGGGGACTTTATAATTGGCCATTGAATGACGATCCCCGTAACTATCTTACGGCAGATGGACGGCAACGCACGATTTTGGGTGTTTCTAACGATGCCGCTTTTATTGACAATCCCTATTGGAGCGTTTATAACAATCCGAGTAAGAGTAATGTCAACCGTATTATCACCACCCTAAACTTGGATTATAATCCGTTTTCTTTCCTCAATGTAACTTACCGGGCTGGAACCGATTTTTTCAATGAGGAATTCACTTCTATTCGGGGCGCCGGGACGGTGATTGGAGGCGAAGAAAAGGGGGCTATCACCCAAACGGACCGTTTCAACCAAATAACTACATCCACGCTGGTGGCCACTTTTTCCCAGCGTATCGGCAGTAACTTTAATACAAGCCTCGCCCTAGGCCACAATGTCGAATCGGCCAGAAATAACACAGCTACATGGTATGGTCGCAATTTCATCGTACCTACTTTTGCGAGTATAAATAATGTGGTTCAGAACGAACGCGTCATTTCTGTTGGGGGCTTTCGGCGACGGATTGTTGGTGCATTCGCCGATTTCAATGCAGATTGGAAGTCGATTGTTTTCCTTAATGTTCGGGCACGAAACGATTGGTCTTCCACCCTTCCCGTAAGTAATCGCTCCTTCTTCTATCCGTCCTTCAGTGGTAGTGTGGTGCTGACTGATTTACTAAACGAAATGGGTCTGACAAGTGGCAAGAGTAACCTTTTGCCTTATGCCAAAATCCGTGGATCGTGGACGCGAGTGGGTAAAGATGCTCCTCCGCATGTACTGGGAAACACCTATTTCAATACCACGAATTCATTCACTGCCGGACCCAGGGGATTCATCACCAACGTTTATGCTTTTGGTGCACCCGCGCTTAGACCAGAATTCACCAATGCCTTAGAGACAGGCATAGACCTGCAGTTCTTTAAGGGTAAGCTGGGGGTGGACTTCACCTACTACAAGATGAATTCCGATGACCAGATACTTTTTACCCGGGTTCCTCCTTCTTCTAGCTCCTTCATATCCTACCTGAACGGTGGAAGCATAGAAAACGAGGGGGTCGAGTTGATGGTCAATGCTACGCCAGTAAAAACAAACAAATTCAAATGGTCTTTTGACCTGAATTTCTCCCGAAACCGGTCAACTGTGGTTTCCTTGCCTGGCACCCTGGACAGGGTGGAGCAATCGGACGCCTCGACTGACGGATTTACAGCCCAAGGAGCCGGCTTCCTCGGAAAGTCCCTTTTTGGCATAAACGGCGATGTATGGAAGCGCAATGCCAAGGGAGAATTACTGCTAAACAATCAGGGGTATCCTCAGATCAGCTCCATAAAAGAGATTATAGGAGATCGCAATCCCGACTTCATGATTGGCCTGACCAACTCCTTCCAATTTGGTAACCTAAGCCTTTCTTTCCTTCTTGATTTCCGTATCGGCGGGGATATCTATAACGCTACTGAAAATGCAATGATTCGTAGTGGTCTGAGCACAAAAACACTGGAAAGGGGAACCAAAAAGGTATTTAACGGCATAATTGAATCCACCGGAGAAAAGAATACCCGCGAAGTGGTACTTGACCAGAACTACTTTCAGCTAATTGCCAGGGGAGATGGACCACTATTCGTGGAAGATGGCACCTGGTATAGGTTGCGGTACGTGTCTCTTTCCTACCGTATCCCAAATAAGACGTTAGAACGTGCCAAGATAAAAGGTCTTGAATTTTATGCCACTGGGCGTAATCTCCTTCTTATTACCAACTATTCCGGGGTTGATCCGGAGGTAAGTTCTGGAGGCGCCGGCGTAGTAGGTACGGGCTCCATGGGTATGGATAATTTGGGTACCCCGGCAGTTCGGGGACTGGATTTCGGTTTGCGTCTGAGCCTTTAATTATTAAAGCTAAAATATAAGTCATGAAACGTTTAACATATTTCATCCTATTCTCACTGGCCTTTCTCAGCAATTCTTGTAAGGATTTCCTGGATGTTAATGCCGATCCCAATAATCCACAGGCTATCCCCTTGGAAAGCAGACTTGTAGGTGCAATCACCATGTCAAATGGGGCATCCATGTGGCGTGCAGCCCGAGAAATTGCTGCCGTTTGCCAATATGCGTCAGCTCCTACCGCAACCAATGCTGCGGAAACCTGGCGCTTCAGCGCCAGTAATTTTTTCTGGCAAAATGCCTACACCTGGGCCATTCCAAATTGTGTTGACATGGTTGTACTCGGTAAAGCGGAAGGATCACCCCATTTTGCTGCCGCAGGTCGTACCCTGGAAGCACTCAACTTTGGCATGCTCACCGATCAATATGGTAGTATTCCGGTGAAAGAAGCATATGACGGAATTACCACCGCCCGCCTTACTCCAGCTTTTGACAGTCAAGAGGCCGTGTACAAACAGATTATTGAAAAACTTGATGAGGCCATTGCCCTTTTTAATGATTCCGGGAACAAGAAAAACCTGAATCTCGACAAGGGAGATATTATGTATCAAGGGGACATTAACAAATGGCGGAGGTTTGCTTACGCTTTGAAAGCCCGCTATCTCAATCACTTGACCAAAAAGAAGGCCTACAATGCCCAGGCGGTCCTTGATGCCTGCGCCAATGCCTTTAATGCTGATGGTATGGATGCCGAATATCCCTACCTAGACAATGGCTCCGCTACAGATGCTAATCCCTGGAGCATCAAAGGTTATGGTGGATTTACAAGTGCAACAGCACCCCGATATTTCTCCTATACCCAATTCTTCGTCAATCTCTTGTCCACCACCCCAGTAACCAATGCTACCCTGAAAGATCCCCGCATCGGCATTATCATGAATCCCGCACCCTCTGATGGACAGTTTCGAGGACTTATTCCCGGCCAGGGCGTACCAGGCGGGGTGGCCGCAAACGGAAATAACTACGGTAGGGTGACCGGCGGATTTTATGCACGGCCCACTTCGCCTTACCCCTTTATTACTTATGCTGAGGTGAAATTTATCGAAGCGGAAGCCCGCCTGCGCTCTGGAAACAAGACCGCTGCACTAGCTGCCTATCAGGAAGGTGTTCGGGCAAATATGCGCCGTTTGGGTGTGCCGGCAGCGCAAATAGACGCTTTCTGGAGCGGCCTGGTCACCAATGGGGTGCAACAGCACTTTGACAATCTGACTTCTGGATTGAGCCATATCATGCGGCAAAAATATATCGCGCTGGTTTTCAATCCAGAAACTTGGGTGGATATGCGCCGGATGGACTACAGTAAGGATATTTACGGACCCTCCCTTAACCGTCCTATAAATCTTAATCCCCTCTTCGCGGAAGGGGAATGGATTCGCGGAATGATTATGGAGGGCAACGAGGAGGTTCGCAACGGTGCTAATGTTGGGGACAATTCCCCCGCCTTACGCCTGAAGACGCCTTTATGGTGGGACACCAAGGATTAACCAATCCTGTTCTCAAATAAAGAGGGCCCGGGGTGATTAGACTCCCCGGGCCCAAATAGCTCAACGGATTTCTGCCATCAGGAGGCATACGACCTTCTCCCTTTGCTGATCTGGTCCCCTCCTTACTTTTTCATAGTAATTCCAGCTTCCCCTAACCCAATTCCCGAATCATGCAGGCAATCTTTATAGTTGCCTCTTTAGTGCTACCATCCCAAATGGTGAAAATTTGGCTATCCTGGCTAAATCATAGGATTCCAGCCTTCGATTTAGTGAGGAACCCTACAGGTTGAAGAGAAAACCGTGTTTCCTAAGTAACCCGCGAGGGGTTGTCCAAACTGAGCTGATATTCTTTGAATGACCCGAATGGCTCGCTCAGATAAAAAACCTATTTGTCATCAGCCGAATATGCTGACTGGTGTAAGTATCTTACTTCGTAAAGGTGAAGCATTATGAAGATGGGCATAAAGTATTTTTTCGGTAAGATTTAATGGTCTTCCAAGTACTTTTCTTGAGTCAGCAATGCGTTGTGGTAATGCAGCATACCATGCTTTAATCAATTTAATGTATTTAGAACTATTGAAGGATATTTACCGAAAATTTTATGATATTTAATTAAATTTTAGGAATAGGTTTTTTTTATAATTAAAATACCCTAAATTTAGGTTTATCACTCAATAAATTTTCATAAAGCAACAATGTACGTAAACACTGAAGGTAAAAAAGAAGTCACTTATGATGCTATTGTCATCGGATCAGGGATTAGTGGAGGTTTTGCCGCCAAAGAACTCTGTGAAAAGGGACTTAAAACGCTCGTACTCGAAAGAGGTAGGGATGTCAAACACGTAGTAGATTATCCAACAGCTTCTCTAGATCCCTGGGAATTGCCCAATGGGGACAATGTGCCAGAAGCTGAAGTGAAAGAGCATTATTTCAACCAATCAAGAACAGGTTATACCATAAAAGAATCAACCAAACACTTTTTTGTTAAAGATTCTGAACAACCTTATACTGAAGTTCAACGCTTCGATTGGATGAGGGGATACCATGTGGGCGGACGTTCCATTATGTGGGGAAGACAAAGTTACCGATGGAGTGACCTGGATTTTGAAGCTAATGCAAAAGACGGTATTGCTGTAGATTGGCCAATCAGATATGCTGATATCGCTCCCTGGTATGATTATGTTGAGCGATACATTGGGGTGAGTGGCCAGAAAGAAGGGCTACATCAGTTGCCCGATGGTGAGTTTTTGCCTCCCATGGAGTTTAATTGCATAGAAGAATTTGTAAAGGAAAAATCAGAAGCTAAATATCCTGAACGTCGTATAACGATAGGCAGAACAGCTCATCTTACTCAGCCAAATCCTGAGTACCATGGAACAAGAGGTCAGTGTCTGTCCAGAAATCGCTGCATTAGAGGGTGTCCTTATGGTGCTTATTACAGTTCCAATGCTGCTGCTTTACCCGCTGCCGAAGCTACTGGAAATATGACGCTCAGGCCACATTCTATTGTTCAAAATATCATTTTGGATGAAAAAACACAAAAGGCAGTAGGGGTTCGTATTATCGATGCGGAAACCATGGAAGTCCATGAGTTTTTTGCTAAAGTTATTTTCTGTTGTGCTTCTGCATTAGGAACTACCCATATTCTATTGAATTCCAGGTACGATTCTCATCCGAATGGTTTGGGGAATCTAAGTGGTGAACTTGGTCATAATATTATGGATCACCATTTCAGAGCAGGTGCCAGAGCTAAATCTGAATTATTTGGTGACAAATATTTTAAGGGCAGAAGACCTAATGGAATATATGTACCCAGGTTCAGAAATATTGACAATGCAACCAAAAGAAGGGACTTCATTAGAGGTTATGGGTATCAAGGTGGTGGTGGAAGGCAAAGCTTTGGTGCTTTAGTAGCCGAGGAGGCTTTCCTTATGGGTGCTCAATCTAAAGATCAACTAGCAGAACCTGGACCATGGTCTATGAATTTACTTGGCTTTGGAGAGACTCTGCCCTACCATGAAAATAAAGTCGAACTCGACTACAGCCGCTTAGATAAATGGGGTCTTCCAGTGCTCAAATTTGATGCAGGCATAAAGACGAATGAAAAAAATATGCGCCTTGATATGATGAATGCTGCAGCTGAAATGCTGGAAGCTGCCGGATTAAAAGAGATTACCACCTATGACGATGGTTATGCTCTCGGTCTGGGTATTCATGAAATGGGGACGGCCAGAATGGGGAATGATCCCAAAACTTCTATTCTGAATAAATGGAATCAAATGCATCAGGTGTCTAATGTTTTCGTGACTGATGGCGCTTGTATGACCTCTGCCGCTTGCGTTAATCCATCGTTAACCTATATGGCTTTAACAGCCAGAGCGGTTGATTATGCTGTTAAGCAATTGAAAAATAACAATCTGTAAACCTTTATAATAGCCACTATGCAACGTCGTGAACTTTTAAAATATACAGGGATGGTTATTGGATTTACAGCCGCCACTGGATCCTTAGCTGGATTGGTATCGTCTTGTAAACCTAATAATGAAAACGCCCCATCAGAGGGTAAAGAAAAAGATAATTGGGTTCCCACTGCACTCACCACAGAACAGTTTGCCTTGGTTACTTTGATTGCAGATACTATGCTGCCCAAAACAAAAACCCCCTCTGCTTCAGAGTTGGGTGTTGATAGATTTGTAGATTTACTTCTTTCAGATTGGGCTGCGCCGGACACAAAACAACTCTTTTTAAACGGTCTTGATAATTTTGACGTCAAGGTAAAGGAAAAAATGGGTAAATCTTTCGTTGCTCTTACGGAATCAGAACGTACGGATTATTTAAACGCGCTAAATACTGAAATTAGAGAAGCCGTTAAACTGCTTCCGGTCGGTGCTAAGCCATTGCCTTCTCATCAGTTTTTTATGTTGCTTAAGGATACCATCTATAAAGGTTATTTCGCAAACGAACAACTTTGTACCGAAGTTTTAGTGTATGACCCTATTCCTGGTGTTTTTAAAGGGTGTACTCCCTTAGCAGATACAAAAGGCCTGGCTTATGCGCCTGTCTGATTGTTTTTAATTAACTATTTTGTTATTGTTTAAGTCATTTTAATCGTTCCATCTTATGAAACATTCTGTTTGTTACTGGTGTTTTCGCGCCTTTTATACCTTACCCGAGTTTTGTAAAGAGGTTAAAGCATTAGGTTTTGAATCGGTAGAAATTTTAGGGCCTGCCGATTGGAAGGTCGTCAAAGATGCAGGTCTTACTTGTGCTGTGGGTATGGATAGCTTTTGTAATATTTCTAAAGGATTTAATGATCCTAAAAATCATGCCTTCCTTCAAGAGAATTATGCGAGGTTTATCAGGCAGGCGAGTGAAAATGGAATTCCTTCCGTTATTTGTTTTTCTGGAAATAGAAACGGTATTTCGGACGAGCAAGGACTTGAAAATTGTGCCAGAGGTTTGGAAATGGTGACAAAGGAAGCTGAAAAATACGGTGTCAAAATAGTTATTGAACTGTTGAATAGTTATATCGATCATGCCGATTATCAATGTGATCATACCGCCTGGGGAGCAGCCTTAGTGCAAAAATTGGGCTCACCGAACTTCAAATTATTGTACGACATTTATCATGCGCAGGTAATGGAGGGAAATATTAGTAATAATATCCTGAAATATCATGAGGTGATTGGCCATTATCATACGGCAGGTCTTCCAGGCAGAAATGAAATCGATGAAAGTCAGGAACTCTATTATCCTCATATCATCAAAACCATAAAGGGTACGGGTTATGATGGCTTTTTAGGGCAAGAATTTATACCTACTTCAGGGAAACCCCTGGAAAGTTTGCGTAGGGCAAAGGAACTCTGTACAGTTTAATTTAAAGAATACGTAAAATATTTTAAAAAAAAGCTTCCTCATTGGAGGCTTTTTTTATTATTAAAATAGTGAACCGTTTGACAAATTATAAGTTTACATACTTTTCTTATACCTTTGAGTATTAAATTTTTCATCAAATTAAAATAGAAAATGAATATTAGGCTTGAAGCTTTACTTAAAGACCGTATTCTAGTTATTGATGGTGCCATGGGCACAATGATACAACAGTATAAACTAACTGAGAAGGATTATCGGGGTACCCGATTTGCAAATCATGCTTATGATATTCAAGGTAATAATGAAATCCTCGTTTTTACCCAACCGCATATAATTGAAGCTATTCATCTTGCCTATCTTGAGGCCGGTGCCGATATACTGGAAACAAATACCTTCGGTGCCACAAAAATAGCACAAGCCGATTATCATTTGGAAAGCCTGGCTTACGAAATGAATCTTGAAGCTGCAAAAATAGCCAGAAAGGCAGTAGATGAATTTAATATAAAAACACCTGAAAAACCTCGTTTTGTTGCAGGAGCAATAGGTCCAACCAATAAAACAGCATCGCTTTCTCCCGATGTAAATAACCCTGGTTTCAGAGGAGTGTCTTTTGACGAACTTAAAGAGGCTTATTACGAACAGGCCAAAGGATTAATGGATGGTGGTTGTGATGCACTGATCGTGGAAACCATCTTTGATACTCTTAATGCAAAAGCTGCGCTCTTTGCCATCGAAGAATTATTTGAAGAGGTAGGCGATCGTCTTCCTGTTATGATATCCGGTACCATCACCGATGCGAGCGGAAGAACTCTTTCAGGACAAACTGTTGGCGCTTTCTGGGCCTCCATCAATCATATTCCTCTCCTAAGTGTAGGGTTAAATTGTGCTTTGGGAGCAACGGAAATGAGACCCTATCTTAAGGAATTATCTGACATTGCAGACTGTTATATCTCCGCCTATCCTAATGCGGGTTTGCCAAATGAGTTTGGGGAATATGATCAGGGGGCCTCAGAAATGCAACGGTACATAAAGGAATTTGCCTCCTCTGGTTTCGTAAATATTGTGGGAGGATGCTGTGGAACAACACCTGATCACATTCAGGCCATGGCTGAAGCAGTAAAGGGTATTGTTCCAAGGAAACTTATTCCTAAAAGCCATTTTACTACCCTTAGTGGCCTTGAACCTCTTGTTATTCGTCCCGAAACAAATTTCGTTAACGTAGGTGAAAGGACAAATGTTACTGGTTCCAAACAATTTGCAAGGTTAATTCGGGAGAAAAATTACACTGAAGCTCTAAAAGTTGCTCAGCAACAAGTGGAGGGGGGAGCCCAGATCATTGATATAAATATGGATGAGGGCTTGCTCGATTCGGAACAAGCTATGGTGGAATTTTTAAATCTTGTTATGTCCGAACCAGATATCGCAAAGCTTCCTATAATGATTGATTCTTCAAAGTTTTCTGTCATTGAGGCCGGACTAAAGTGCGTTCAGGGCAAATGTATCGTAAATTCAATCTCATTAAAAGAAGGAGAAGAAGCCTTTTTAAAACAAGCTAAATTGGTTCGTCGTTATGGCGCGGCAGCTGTAGTTATGGCTTTCGATGAAGTGGGTCAGGCCGATACAGTGGAACGAAAGGTAAGCATTTGCAAAAGGGCCTATGATTTGCTTATCCAAAAGGTAGGGTTCATTCCCGAAGATATCATCTTTGATCCTAATATTTTTGCCGTAGCTACGGGCATTGAGGAACATAATGATTATGCTATTCATTTTATTGAAGCTACCCGACAAATAAAAAAACTTTGCCCAGGTGCTAAAGTGAGTGGCGGAGTAAGTAATATTTCTTTTTCTTTTAGGGGAAATGAAGTGGTCAGGGAGGCAATGCATACCGCCTTTCTTTATCATGCTGTTCGTGCTGGTATGGATATGGGTATTGTAAATGCGGGGATGATGGATATTTATTCCAATATTGAACCTGATTTACTCGAAAAGGTGGAAGACGTGCTCTTTAATAGAAGACCCGATGCCACTGAACGATTAACTGACCTGGCGGTGTCTCTTAGAGGTGATGCAGGAAAGTCGATTCAGAAAGATCTCTCCTGGAGAAATCAATCCGTAAATGAAAGACTTAAATATGCTTTAGTAAAAGGAATTACAGACTTTATTGACGAGGATGTTGAAGAGGCACGCACGCAAGTAGCCGAACCTTTAGCAGTCATTGAAGGACCGTTGATGGATGGCATGAATTATGTTGGTGATTTATTTGGTGAAGGTAAAATGTTTCTTCCCCAAGTAGTTAAAAGTGCCAGGGTAATGAAAAAGGCGGTCGCCTGGCTTACCCCTTATATTGAAGCAAATAAAAATGCAAATAGCCGGGCGAAAGGTAAAATTTTGCTCGCGACGGTGAAGGGAGATGTGCATGATATTGGTAAAAATATTGTAGGCGTTGTTCTCGGTTGTAATGATTATGATATTGTAGATCTGGGGGTTATGGTGCCCGCTGATAAAATACTGCAAAGAGCAAAAGAGGAAAAAGTTGATGTAATTGGATTATCAGGTCTTATTACTCCTTCTTTAGATGAAATGGTTCACCTTGCCAGTGAAATGCAACGTCTTGGATTTACTATTCCCTTATTGATCGGTGGTGCAACAACCAGTCGAACCCATACTGCCGTAAAAATAGAACCTAAATATAAAGGCCCTGTAGTCCATGTATTAGACGCCTCTCGTGCTGTAGGTGTAGTAAGTAATTTACTCAGTGAACAAGGTGATGTTAGCAGTAATTTCATTTTAGATGTCAGAGCTGAAAATAATAGAATTAGGGAGCAAAGAGTAGGGAGAGAACAGGTAAAACAATTTCTGCCTATTGCAGAAGCCAGGAAAAATAAATGGACCATGGACTGGTCCACTTACACGCCTCCGGTGCCAGATAAGATTGGAATACAGGAAAAAATTCCTTTTCCATTGGAAGAATTAGTTCCTTATATCGATTGGACACCATTCTTTAGTTCATGGGAACTGGCAGGTAAATATCCTGATATTCTCACAGATGCTGTCGTAGGGGAGGAGGCAACTAAACTTTTTGTCGAAGCAAATGCAATGCTCAAAAAAATAGTGGATGAAAAATGGCTAGAGGCCAGAGCCGTTTGGGGTATTTTTCCTGCAAATCAAGGGACGGAAGATGATATTATTATTTATTCCGACGAAGAGAGAACCACTGAAAAAAT
The DNA here is from genome assembly GCA_014190515.1 of Bacteroidota bacterium. Lineage (GTDB taxonomy): Bacteria > Bacteroidota > Bacteroidia > Chitinophagales > Saprospiraceae > BJGN01. The sequence continues at coordinate 20,853 of BJGN01000021.1, read as the reverse complement.
GCGCTTGCAGTGCTTGAGGCAACAACTTAAAAAAGCACCTGGACAACCTAATAGATCCCTTTCCGACTTCATTGCACCGGTAGGAAAATCCGATTTTATAGGCTCTTTTGCCGTTTCTGCAGGCTTTAATATCGAGAAAATGGATGCCTATTTTCTGGAGAATTTAGATGATTATCAATCTATTTTACTTAAAGCGCTAGCGGATAGATTAGCAGAAGCCCTGGCTGAAAAATTACATGAATGGGTAAGAATGGATACCTGGGCGTATGCTAAAGATGAAAATCATTCTACCATCGATTTATTGAAAGAAAATTTTCAGGGTATTAGACCAGCCCCTGGTTATCCTGCCTGCCCGGATCATACTGAAAAAGAGAAATTGTGGGAACTGCTTGAGGTGGAAAAAAGAACGGGTATTATTTTGACCGAAAGTTTTGCCATGTATCCCGCTGCCTCAGTAAGCGGTTGGTATTTTTCAAATCCTGCCTCTACTTATTTTGGCGTAGGTCAGATATCTAAAGATCAGGTAGAAAATTATGCACAAAGAAAAAATATGTCTTTGGAGATTATTGAAAGATGGCTTTCTCCAAATCTAAATTATAACAACTAATATGGAAGAATGGGAAATAAATTTTGAGTGGCTACGCATTAGAAATCAAATAAAGGATGCTTTTAAGAAGCCGGAACTTCCCGATCTCAATGCCGTTTTGTTGCTGGTAGGCATTCAAATATTAGGTCGGTGGCAAAAAACATATACAAAGGAAGAAAAGCAAGATTTAATGCATATTGCTATTTGTGAGTTATTGAGTCAACAGGGAATTTATGTTTTTAAAGGAAGAGATGCAGACGGATGGCCACATTACGACAGGGTAACAAAAAGTCCGGTGGAAGGTCCTGAAGCCCAGGAAAGATATTTAATTGAACAAATTATTCATTTTTTTAAACGACTTGATGCTGAAAATGAAGTGCTGCTAAAAAATTACGCTAATTAATTGGTGTTTTTATAAATAACAGAGTAAATTAGTAATCTTGATTCAATTTTTCAATCGTATTTTATGGAATTAGTAATTCCTGGTAGTTGGGATGCTGAACAAAATGTGGTTTTAGCTTGCATACGCAGAGAAAAATGGGCGCAACAAGCCCTTTATGAAGAGTATTATGCGCGCATGATGGGGGTTTGTATGCGATACGCTAATAATGAAAATGATGCTCTCGACATTATGCACGAGGGTTTTATCAAAATATTAAGGAATATTCATTCCTTTCAGCCAGGTACTTCTTTAGTTTCCTGGATTAGACGCATAATGATAAATACCTCCATTGATTATTATAGGTCAAATATGCGCAGGAGGACCTCTGATATGGACGAGGCCAGTAACGTAGCCAGCTTTGATGCTGATGCAGTGAGCCGTTTCTCTGAATTGGAAATTTTAAATGCCGTGCAGCAACTTTCTCCCTCCTATCGCGCAGTTTTTAATTTATATGTTATTGAAGGTTATTCACATAAAGAAATTAGCCAATTACTTGATGTTAATGAAAGTACTTCAAGATCAAATTTGGTGAAGGCAAGACTCAAATTACAAAACATTTTATTGAAGCAGGGGTAATGATAGAAGAGGAAAAAATAGACCAACTTTTGAAGAATAAACTTGAATCTCTGGAAACGAAGGTTCCAAGAGATGCATGGAAAAATTTTTCTGAAAAATGGAATGACACTTTATTGGATGATCAGACTGCTGAGGAAAAAAAATTTGATCAAAAAATTTATGAAAAATTAAATCAATTCATTTTTTCTACAAATGAAGGTCACGCCTGGGCTCATTTTCATTCCTATTATTCCCATATCAAAAGTAATGAAAATAAGATTATTTGGTTTAAAGCCATGGAAGTTACTATGGCCGTTTTGTTATTTTTTACTTGTTTGCATGTAGGAGTCATTCGTCGGGTACCTGCCTCCCAATCGGTCAATATTGAAAATAAAACTAAAGTGTCGGTTGATAAATATTCTTCTGCATCCAATGAAATTAACTTAGTAGAAAATGGCATTCAAAATAAAAGCTATAGTGCTCAGACAGATAGAATATTATCTAAGTTATCAGATTATCAATCTGATGAAGGGAGAAATAAACTACTACCCCAAAAAGTTATGTTAGAAATTGAACCTATTCCGAGCTCGCCTGCGTCAGTTCTTAAAATGGCAACAGCCCCCATTTATTCTAAATCTTTCTCGGAAATAAGTCAAATTCCCACCTTAGCATCAAGACACATTCCCATTAGTACAAGAAAAATTTATGTTAATAATATACTTGATTTTGGAAAATGGCATTTAACATTATTGACAGGATTAGATGGTGATAATGTTTTTACCCCAGCCTACCCAAGATTTAAAGTACCTGAAACCATTAGAAATTCATCAGGTTTTCATCTTGGTTTCTTGCTAAGTGAAGGAGCAAAACGTTTAGAAACTGGTTTTGGATTCATTTATGCCAATAAAGAGTATAATGCGCCGGCGGTTACCTTTATACAAGGTAGTCTAAGAGATGGATATACTACTGAGCAGTTAAAGAAAATTCAGTTAAATCTTTTACAAATTCCGGTATTTACCCGCTTCAATATTGTTCATAAAGAAAATTGGCGTATTTATGCCACATTGGGCGCTACGGCTCAAGTCACTCTCTCCGCCAATTACTTTATTGTCCACCCAGGATTTTTTCCTTCCTCTGTTGCATTAACAGGTAAAAGTAATAGTGTTTATCAAAATCTTGAAGAAGGATTAATGCAGGGTGGAACCCTTATTGATAATGTTTATTTATCTATGGACATGGGGGTTGGTGCTGAAAAGATGATCTCACCAAGGATGAGTATTTTCGCACAATCGAGTTATCAATCTTTTGTGGGGCATGTAAGTAAAGGTATAGGCCCATATAATGACCGCATTTCGACCGTATCTTTTCAATCGGGGGTAAGAATAAATCTTTTTCAGCCCATCAAAAATTGATCTTAATTTTTCAATGCGTCATAAATAGATTGTTGGATGCGCGGTCTAATATTCAAATCGTAAATGGCCCTGCTTTCTCTGGTAGGATACACTCGGTTGGATAAGAAAATGTAAATAAGCTCTTCTTTGGGGTCTATCCAAACAAAGGTACCTGTATAACCGCTATGACCGTAGCTTTCTGGAGAAGCATCTTTGGCTATGGAACTTTTACCGGGAATGTATTGGACCAATGGTTTGTCAAAACCTATACCCCGATAATTATCAGGGCAGAATTGACAGCGGGTAAACTCATCAAAAGCTTTTTCCCCGATGAGTCTTTCTCCACCATAAATGCCTTTATTAAGATATAACTGCATTAATTTAGCTAAGTCATTGGCGGAGCCAAATAATCCGGCATGACCCGAAATACCATTTAACATGCCGGCACCTTCGTCGTGTACCTTACCTTGTAAGAGGGTCATTCTAAAAAATGTGTCTCTTTCAGTAGGCACCATTCGAGTGGTATCAAAAAAACGCAATGGGTTCCATGTTAAGGTGTTAGCGCCCAATGGTTTGTAAAACTGCGTTTTAATATAGCTTTCAAATTCTTGCCCCGTCTGCGCTTTAACCAACCTGGGCATGAGTATGAAAAAGAAATCGGAATAAACATAGCCAGGTTTAGCATTTAGGGGCGACTTAAAAATATACGAGGCCATTTTATCTGGATAATTTTTGTGTAACCATAAGCCACCAGGAACTTCAATTGAATAATTTTTTGATGCTTGTAACTTGAATGTTTTTGGCTTGAATCTGTAATCATTATTTCGATTATTGTTCCAGTTTTTTTGCCATGGGTTTCTGCTATTTCCCACCAAAGTACCTTTCCAAAAGGGAATCCAGGCCCTTAATCTGGCTTGATGAGTGAGTATATCCCTCATCTTTAAATTCGCTTTATTGGTTCCTTTTGCTTCCGGCAAATAAGTGCTTAATGGAGCATCTAAATTTAATTTGTCTTCACCATACCACTTCATTAACGCCGCAAGGCCGCTACTAACTTTAGTAACAGAGGCCATATCGTAAATATCATTGGTAGATAGATTTTGTTCCCCTTCATAAGTGTGTTTGCCGAATGCCTCATGATAAACAATTTTCCCCTTTCTTGCCACAAGCACCTGAGCACCAGGAAATGCTTTAGCTGCAATACCTTGTTCTATGATAGATTTAATGCTGTCATGTAGGATATTCGAATTCATCCCAACACTGGCGATGGGTGAATATCCAAGTCGGACGCCTTTTGATTCCTTACCATCTTCTATACTTACGCCTCCAAAAATAAGTTGTGCCGCTAAAGATTGGTGCCAGTAACCGGAAAGGGATTGAATGTCAAATTTTAAAACATTTCCAGTATCGTCCTTACGGTCAAAATATTTTGACTCAAAGTTTACAAGAACTACAGGAATGCCTTCAAATAATGTTTTTACTTGATTTAATTTATCTGATTTAAAATCTTCATCAGTCCAGATTTCGATAATAAAGGCATTATCACCTGCAGATTTTCTGGATTTTAACCAGTTTTCAAGATTTTTAAAATCGTCTTGAAAAGGTAGCTGGTAATGATTTACAGAGGTATATTTATCTAATTGCTCACTAAAAACGTTGGTTTGAACTTTAGGAGTGCCCAATACAAGGTGTGTTATAGATAATTGCTCCAGTTTTTTAAATGGAATAATTGATTTTTCAGTAGAAGTCAATCTTATTTGTTGTAGGGCAAACTGATAAGAATCGTGGTTGTTTATCTGACCAAACACAACGTTTGAAACGATCAATGACAGAAAAATGATGGAGGTGTATTTGAGGAATGACATTTTCAAGGGTATTTTTTTTTAACTTAGCTGAAAAGTACGAATTAGTAAGGATTTGTAACCCTTTCAAATCAATTTTTTAGAAAAAATATATCGCAATGACAAAAATCTATGTTTCTTTTTTAGGGATTATAGTTATTTCTTTTTTATTTGTTGCTTCCGTTTCAGGCCAAAAAGCACATAAAAAGCAGGTAAAAGAATTAGATAATCTGGTTCATAATTCTGCAGTATTTAATCAGCATTTTAGTGGATTAATGATTGAAGATGCAGAATCGGGGGAAATATTATTAAAAAGAGAGGCAGACAAACATTTTACACCCGCCTCTAATGTTAAATTAGTTACCCTTTACGCTGCGTTAAAGGTATTAGGAGATAGTTTGAATGTTTGGCGAGTAGCTGAAAAAGAGGGACAACTTGTAATACAGGGGACGGGAAATCCAATGTGGCGGCACCCGGCTTTTTTGTCAGTGGAACAACCAGAGCCATGGAAAGAATCAAATCTGCCGGTAAAGCTCTCTTTTGATAATTGGAAAGGGAATCGGTTTGGTTCAGGATGGTCGTGGGCAGATTATCCCTATTATTACCAGGTTGAAAGAAGCTCCATTCCTATACATGGAAATTATGTGCAATTTAAAAAAGATAGCGTGGGTAAGTGGTTGACCACACCCGGTTTTTGGTTGGATCATTTAACTTTCGATGATTCAGATAAGGGTAAAAAACCCAAAATATACAGAGATGAATTTGAAAATAAATTTTATGCCAATAAAGTAGCTTTTGATACTACTTTTAGTTTACTCATTCCATTTCGCACCGATGTAGAAACAGTGTTAGGTGTTTTTAGAGAGGATATTCAGCAACCTGTTTCTCAAATAAAACTAAATGAGGAAAACGTTTCTTTTATAAATTATAAAGTCCCCATTCCAGATACCCTTTATCGATTTTTTTTACAGGAAAGTGATAATTTTATAGGAGAACAATTATTGATATTATGTTCAGATAAACAGTTTGGTTATCTCGATCCAGAAAAATTTATTGGGTATGCTAGAGATTCTTTAGTTACTGATTGGCCGCAAAAACCAGTTTGGGCAGACGGCTCAGGTCTTTCAAGGTACAATCTTTTTTCACCGATGGATATGGTTTTTATTTTAAAAAAGTTACTTAAAATGATGCCACAAGAAAGACTTTTTAGCTTACTGCCCGCAGGTGGGGTATCGGGTACCATCTCAGGTTCTTACAAAGGTAAGGGAAAGCCTTTTGTTTTTGCTAAAACTGGATCACTATCTAATAACCATTGCCTCAGCGGATATGTGGTAACAAATAAAGGTAATACTTTAGTATTTAGTTTTATGAATAATCATTTTGTAGAAGGGAGTGCCGTGGTTAAAAATGAGATGAATAAGGTATTAACCTTTCTGAGAGATAACTTTTAAATATAAGAAATGAAATCACTTTCAAATATTCCCACATTATCTGATTTAAGGCTGACCCAAGACGCCATCAAATCGATGATTCATAGAACACCTGTGCTGACAAACCAATATTTAAATGGTATGGCTGGTTGTTCTATTTATTTTAAATGTGAAAATTTCCAAAAAATAGGTGCCTTTAAAATGAGAGGTGCAGCGAGCGCTTCTTTGAGATTACAAGGCGAGGTTAAAAATTTTGGAATTGCTACGCATTCATCGGGAAATCATGCTCAGGCCGTAGCTAAAGCTGCTCAATTTTTAGGTATTCCCGCTTATATCGTTATGCCCAATAATGCTCCTAAAATAAAAGTGGAAGGAACGCGCGCTTATGGAGCAGAAATCATTTTCTGTGAACCAAATCAAATGGCAAGAGAAAGTACCTTGGCGGATGTAGTAAGAAAAACAGGGGCTCATTTTATTCACCCTTATGATAATTATGATGTGATTGCCGGGCAGTCAACCGCTACTTTAGAGTTATTAGAAGATTTTCCTCAGTTAGATATTGTGGTAGCTCCTGTTGGCGGCGGTGGATTGTTGAGCGGAACCTCACTGGCCACACATTATATTAATCCTGAAATTATGGTTTTAGGGGCTGAACCACAAAGGGTGGATGATGCTCTTAGGTCTCTCAGAAGTGGGCATATTGAACAAAATGAAAGGACTGATACCATTGCAGACGGCTTACGAACAACCCTGGGACCTTTAACGCTCGATATTATAAAAAGGCATGTTACCGATATTTTTACCGCAGAAGAGGAGGAAATTGTTCAGGCCATGAGATTAATATGGGAGAGAATGAAAATTATCATTGAACCTTCCTGCGCAGTACCTTTGGCCGCCATACTGGCCAATAAGGAAACCTTTAGAGGGAAAAAGGTAGGAGTAATACTCACAGGAGGGAATGTAGATTTAGGGAATCTTCCTTTTTAAAATGGGGCGTAGCGTCGGTCTAATGATCATACGGTCAGCATTATTTTGGCTTTTTTGAATGTTATTGGAATCACCGATAGCATTACCAACCGTTTCCTTGTTCTCAAAAAAACTACAATCTATAAATAAGGGACTTCCTGATTCATCATCGTCTATCTGATTATAAATACAAGAACCTCTTACGTAGGCAATATTGGCAGTAAAATCTGAAAAACTAACCCGTGTGGATGAGATTGATCCTTTATCCGCTTTGTGGTAAATGGCTCCACCAAAGGTGGCGATATTTTGAGTAAAAGTGGTGTGTTGAATTTCTAATAAATCTTTACTGCCTTTTGATGCAAGATGGTAAATAGCCCCACCTTCAATTTCGGCTATATTATTATGAAAAGCACAATTTTCTATGTGAATAGTCCCATCGCCTCCCTCTATAGTGAAGGCAGAAATGGCACCTCCGTAAAGAGCTTGATTATCAATAAACAAACAATTAGATACCCAGAGACTACTTTTATTGCCACTGCTGATATAAAATATTCCCGCTCCCGACGCTTTTCTATTAGAGGCATTGGATGAAATATTTGCCATTCCACGTTGTATTGTAATACCGTCTAAAATAATATCTCCCTTTTCAATATCAATTAAAAAAATATTGTGCGAGTTGTCCAGGAGCGTGGTTTTATCGCCTATTTCTCCAGAAATTATGGTTTGAAATTGTTCGAAATCTCTTTCTTTCAATGCCTTTTCACTGCCTGAAAAACCTCCAAAAATTTTTACTGATTTATCAATTAAAAATGGAATTTGCCTATTATTAGTTTTTGTTGGATAATAAATACCTGTTTTTACCCAAATTTGGTCTGATTCCGTTGCAATGTCAATAGCAAGTTGAAGGTTAGATAGGGCATTTTCCCAACTTTCCCCGTTCCCTTTCCCATCCGTTTTTACAAATATAGTCTTCGCATTTCCTTCCAAAATGAAGAATAATGCACAGAGAAAGAATAGTTTATTAGTTATTATCTTCATTGATCCTAAGCTATGTTGATTAAATGACAATATTCTATCAACGCTAAATATAGCGATTTATTTATATATGTTTGAGATCGTTTTTTTTATTTTTAAATTAGATTTAAAATTTGTATTTTACACTTGCTTTATTTGCTGTAACATACTAATATTTACTCCATGATGAAAATTTACAAAAAGAATTCAAAATTATTTTCCTTGTTTTGGTTTTTGATGTTTTTATCTGTAAAGGTAATTGCTCAAGATATCCATTTCACTCAATTTTTTAGAAACCCTTTGCAAGTTTCACCTGGTTTATCAGGTGTGTTCAATGGTGATACGAGATTGATGTTTCAGGCCAGAAATCAATGGAGGGAAATTCCTGTTGATTACAAAACGGTAACGCTTTCCTTTGATACTAAATTACCTTCCTACTTGGAAGATGATAAATTCTGGTCATTAAATGGTGGGTTAACCTATGATTTGGCGGGAGATTCACGTTTACAACAAACAGGGATATTTGTAGGTGGGGGGTACACAAAAAAATTCAGCCCAAAAGTTTTTGGTACTATTGGATTTAACCTTAGTGGAAATCAAAGAGGTTTTGACCCCGGTGCATTGTTATTTGACCGTCAATATGACCCATCCATTAATGGTGTGAATGCTTCTGCTCCGAATGGAGAAGGACTTTGGGATTTATCGAAAATATTTTTAGATGCTGGAATGGGAGCAAATATTAGAATCCAGGCAGATCAAAAGGGACAATTAGTTGATCTTTTGAATAAAAGAAGTAAGTTAGATATTGGCGTAGGTGTTCATCATTTATTTTCACCAAATACCAGTTTCTTTCCTGACGCTGTGTCAAAAATTCCCATGCGATTAAATCCTTATGTAATGGGTGTTTTACAGGTTTCAAATAATATTGATCTTACTTCAAATCTTATTTATGTAGCACAGGCAGCTTATAATGAGTGGATGGCTAGCGCTGGATTTCGCGTTTATTTAGATAAGAACCCAGGAAATACCTTTGCCATTGACTTAAATGTTAACTATCAACAACGGGAAATAGGTAATAGGATTGCCCCGTCTATTGAAATGCTATATCGTAATGTCAGAGCCGGATTTAGCTATGATATTAATTTAACAAAGACAGGCGTTTTGCCAACGGGTCAGGCAGATCCTGAAATTTTTGTGCATTATATAATCAAGAAAATACCTCGTTTCAAAACGGTAAGGGTTTGTCCATTGATTTGATGTAAAGAATTTATTTTCCTAATCTGTTTAATACAGATGTAAAAAATTACCAATAATGCGAAATTTTAATACTCATACCTTTTATAAGCTGCTATTTAGCTTTTTATTGATAGGCACTTTTCAAATTAATTCCTTTGGTCAAAAATTAGAAAACTGGTTGAAAGCAGCTGACCAGTCCTTCTATGTAGAAAAGGACTATCGAACAGCTTTTAATTTTTATCAGGCAGCAACAAATTATGATTCTACCAGGGTGGATATATGGGTGAAAATGGCCGAATCTGCACGGAATATGCAAGGGTTGCAAACAGCCAGATCCATTTACGACAAGGTTCTTCGTTTTCCAGATTCTGTGATTACCGCTGAAAATTATTTTTATTCAGCATGGATTTATGTGAGGTTAGCAGATTATAATAGTGCACAAAAGAACCTTCAATCCTATTTTAGAAAAGCTAAAGAGGGAGATCCTTTAAAAAATAAAGCGTTAATGATGGAAGGTAGTTGCAGCCGGATCATAAAGGAATACGCTAATTATACAAATGTTCCTGGACAAACCAAAAAAATATCTACCTCTAATGATTGTTTGGAAGCGGAATTTGGTGCCGTTGCTTATAAAAATGATTTTGTTTATGCCAAATTTTCTGAAAATGACAGAGTAACCTCAAATAAAGACAGCATTGCTTTTGTTTCAAATTTAAGGTTAATGAATAGTCAGGGCGATACCAATTGGTTGCCTCAATTGGCAGTACCCAATAAATTAATTTCTGGCGTTACTTTCCTTCCTGAAAATACTGGTTTATACTATTGTTTGTGTGATAAAGTAAATTTAATGGAGGTTCGGTGTGATATTTTTTTTAGAAAATATAATGAGAATGGTGGCATAGGGGAACCTTTAAAAATTTCCGCTAATGTCAGTGGATTTTCAACACAGCATCCTGCGGTTGGAAAAGATAATAACGGAAAATTATGGTTATATTTTTCTTCCAACAGACCCGGTGGTAAGGGTAAAGATGATTTATATCGCGCCGCAGTGTTAGAAAATGGTGAGGTGGATGTACCAGAAAATTTGGTAACGCTGAATACGTCTGAAGAAGATATTACGCCATTCTTTCATTCAACAACCCAACGGCTTTATTTTAGCACACAGGGCAGATTTACTTTTGGAGGTTATGATGTTTACGCTTCTTCGCCAACTTTAAATGGCTGGACCAACCCAATGAATATGGGTGTACAGATGAATGCCTCTTCTGATGATTTATTTTTCTCCCTCAGTGAAAAGGGAACTAATGGTTGGTTAACCGTTCGTGGTGAAAAAGGAAGTTCGTGTACCACGGAAGTTCCTGACGCTTGCTGTTATAACCTGGTTAGCTGGGAAATGCCATTGAGAAAAGTTAAAATTTTAGCTCGTAATGCAAGTGATTCTTCTACAATCAGAGAGGCTAATCTTTCCGTTCAAAGCCTTACTTCTGGAACAACAGAAAAAGTGGATGTTTCTTACGGCAACTGGCCATATTTTTCTTGGAATTCTTCTGAAAATTATGCCGTAGGAGTCCAAAGTGATGGTTTTGACTCTTATCAGGGAGAACTAAATATTGCGGGATATCCATTTACAGGAGATACGGTGGTTATTGAGGTTTATTTAAATCCTACTGTGATAGAACTCCAGGTTTTAACCTTTGATGACAGAACAAAGGAAGCACTAAATGGTACAACAGTTAATCTTTTAAAATGGATAGACACAAAGAATTCTGTGGACAATATTCAAACGAATGAGAAGGGTAATTCCTTTACTTTCTCAGTTATTCAGAATCATAAATATAAATTGGTAGCAAGTAAAGATAATTATGAATCAGTTGAAAAGGACATAAGTTTTACTTTTAGTGATGTAAAGGGTTTAGGTAAAAAAATAACCATTGAAGTCTATCTTAAGCCACCTTTATCTACGCCTGTTGCCTTATATTTTGATAATGACATACCAAAGGCGAAGGAAATGAAGATAAAGGGGACAGAGAATTATGTAGAACTTTCAAATACCTACTTTAATCAAAAGGAATCTTTTATTTCTAATTTTACAAAGGTACTTCCCGAAGATGAGAAATTTATTTTAAATGAACAGTATGATTTGTTCTTTAACAGGGAAGTGAAAATGGGTACGGTAAGTCTTGAATATTTGTCAAAAGCCATTGTGGCAAAGTTAGGTGATGGTAAGAAGCTGGAAATCACCTTAAGTGGATTTGCCAGTCCATTGGGAAGTGCCTCTTCTAATAAATTATTGAGCGATCGACGTATTAAAACCATACAAAATTATCTGCTGCAAAGTAATCAGGGCAAATTAGCTGAGTCTGTTAAAAATGGACAATTGAAGTTTATTACTTCTGCTTACGGTGAGAATAAATCAAAAAAGCAGGTGTCGGATAATCCGATGGATAAGAGGAATTCTGTTTTCAGCCTGGTAGCTTCTGTTGAGCGAAGAGTTGAAATTTTAGTAAAAATTCTTAATTAAATAGAGCTATGAATCAACATAATATAAATAAAAAACATGATTTTATAACGTGCTTGCGTTTAAAATTAACGTTTCTTATACCTGCCATATTATTTATGGTTCCTTTCACTGTCAATGCCACCCATATTGTAGGTGGTGAAATTGGCTACAGATGTCTTGGTGGCAATCAGTATGAAATAACATTGAGGGTTTTTAGAGATTGTTTTAATGCCAATCCAACGGCTTTTTTTGATGATCCGGGCATTATTGGGGTTTATGCTTCAAATGGTTTAAGGCTAAATAATATTTCACTTAGACCTATTGGGAATGATACATTAAGGGAGGGACTGGACTCTTGTTATACCTCTTTTATAAATAGTGTTTGTGTTCATACTACCGTTTACAAATCTGTAATTACATTAAATCCTAGGGTAGGGGGATATCATTTTGTATATCAACGTTGCTGCCGTAATACCACTATTTCTAATATTGTCAATCCTACAGAGGCTGGGGCAACTTATGATATATTGCTTACCGAGGCCGCTATGCAAAAATGTAATTCAAGTCCAGTGGTGAATCGTTGGCCTCCCGTTTATGTTTGTGCCAATCAGGAACTCAATGTAAATTCTACCGCTACCGATGTGAATAACGATTCCATTGCTTATAAAATTTGTGCACCATTGGTAGGTGGAACTCTTCAAAGACCTCAACCTATACCTCCCACCGCACCCCCTTTTCAACCCGTTACCTGGTTAGGTCCAACCTATTCTTTAGCCAATGTTCTTGGAGGGAATAATCCTTTAACCATTGATGTTAACACAGGTATTATGAAGGGGGTACCTCCTGTTTTGGGTCAATTTGTGGTGGCTGTTTGTATTGAGGAATATGATAGATCATCTAAAAATTTATTATCTGTCGTTCGACGTGATTTTCAATACAATGTGGTGAATTGTACGGTGCCTCAAGCTACTTTTGAAGCTCCCGCAGAGGTATGCGTAGGTTCAAAACTTAACTTAAAGCGAGGGAATACAGGGGCAAAATCTGTAGAATGGTACCTGGGAGAACCGGGTGCTGAAAAGCTGATAGCGAAGGGTGATTCAGTTAATTTGACTTTCACCTCATCGGGTAAAAATAGAATTACCTTATATTATGAAAAAGGAACTGCTTGCCAAAGTACTTTTTCAACCGTTATTGATGCGGTTGCAATAGATGTTATTTCTTTACCTGTAGCAGGTCAAAACTCAGTAGTTTGTAGAGGTTCTAATTTTGAAATAAATATTCAAAATAAAGACATGAATCGGGCGCTAACCTACAATTGGCAAACCAATGGAAATTTCGTTTCAGGGCAAGGTACTTCTTTAGCTACCTTTAAAATGGATGCACCAACCCTTATTACCCTCAATCTCTCCAATGCCCTCGGCTGTAAATCTACTTTGATTTTTCCAGTGGCAATACACGCTTCCATTCAATCAAATATAAATTCGGGTGTTCAATTATGTAGAGATGTGCCAACGGTAACCAATGAAAATTTTAATAAAAATCTTTCATATAGTTGGTTGCCACAAAATGGACTAAGTAATCCAAATATTGGTAATCCTGTCATAACGCTGAAAAGCAGTCAAATCTATTCCGTAAAAATTACTAATGCGGAAACTAAATGTGATACCACAATTTCATTTAATGCCATAGTCAAACCTTTTGGTGCGGAAACTGGTATTGACAGCCTGTCAACGGTTTGTTATAATGTAGGAAAGCAGATTAATCCAAAGTTTAATGATAAATTGATTTATTCCTGGAGTCCAGCCACTGGCCTGAGTGAAACTACCAAAGGTAATCCTACGGTAAAGTTAAAAGAATCAATGACTTACTCTGTGAAAATTCAGAATCCTGCCTCTGGTTGTGATACTACAGTTTCTGTGCGCGTAGAGGTGAGTCCTATGCTTCCCGTAGTGGAATTGGATACCACACTGAATTTTTGTCCTGGTATCCCCAAAAAGGTTAATCTTCCTGAAAGCACATTAGTGACCTATTTATGGTCTCCTTCAACGGGCCTGGATAATGCTAATGTGGCTAATCCTACGTTTACTTTAAATACTAATCAAATATATACTGTAAAGATTACAGATCCCAAAACGAATTGTAATCTGGTATGGAAAGTAACTGCACAGGTAAGTCCTGAAGCAACTATTTCTGCGGGCAGAGATACTACACTTTGTAATTATGGACCTTATACCTTGACAGCAACTTCTTCCATTCCCCTTACTTTCCAATGGTCAAGGTTACCAGATTTTTCCAACAATCTGGGTAATCAGGCTACCTTAAAAAGAGATACCTTGAGTAGAGCTGAAAATACTTTTTATCTTAAAGCTTCTGACGCTAAAGGCTGCTTCTGGAGAGATACCGTGGTAATTAGCGCGTTTCCAGTTGAGGCAACTATGCAAGATAATTATGTGGTTTGTAAACCAGTCGATTTGACTACAGTGACCATTAAAGATAATGATCCAAATCAGGGATTGAAAAATTATAGCTGGTTCCCTGTAAATTCTCTGACTACTAAACCAAATGAAGGGCCTACTGCTATCTACAAAATAAACGCAACCTCGCTGGTGAATGTTAATTTTGAAAACAAATATGGCTGTAAGAAAACCTTGGAAACTCAGTTGGAATTGATAGATATTAAGGTGAATGTCACTACTGATAGGGAAACACTAATAAAAGGAAATAATGAGATAGCAAATATTTCGGTGACAGGTTGTACCGATTGTGCTTATGCATGGACCCCTACTACGGGTTTAAATGCAACAAATACAGCTTCTGTAAGGGCTACACCACAGGATACTACTATTTATAAGGTGGTCGTTTCAAAAAAGGGTTGTAAGGAGGAGAAAACAATTCGTATCAATGTAGATAATGTGAATTGCGGCGAACCAAATATTTTTGTCCCCAATGCCTTTACTCCCAATAATGATGGCAATAATGATATTCTTAAAGTAAGGGGTAGATGGATTTCAAAACTTCAATTTGTTGTCTATAATAGATGGGGACAAGAGATGTTTACAACTACAGATTTAAATAATGGATGGAATGGTGTTTACAAAGGAAATGAAGTGGCTCCCGATGTTTATAATTATTTCCTTCAGGTTACTTGTCTGGATAATAAAACTTTTATGAAAAGAGGAAATACTACTCTGATTAAATGATTTGAATGATCATTTTTTGATAATCTTTGGAAAATGGCAGCCTCGGTTGCCATTTTTCATTTTTCGAACACATTACATTTTCATCCTGTTTTATATTAAATAAAATTCGTATATTTGTAATTATATTGATGATAAGCTGTTAAGGTCTTTTAGATCTTAATCTAATAAAGGAAAACTACAATATGGGGAGCATAAACAAAAGTTGGTTTTACTCTTTTGCGAATAATAAGTCAACATATCGTCTTATTATTCTGTTTTTTTCCTTTTTTATTTTTTCAAGTTCTCTATTTGCTACCCATATTGTCGGGGGTGAAATAGGTTACAGGTGTCTTGGAAATAATAATTTTGAAATTACATTACGAGTTTTTAGGGATTGTTTCAATGCTGCTGAAGGTGCTTATTTTGATGATCCAGCTACCATCGGGGTTTATAACAGAGAGGGTATTCTGATCTCTACTTTCACCTTAAGTCCTATTGGTAATGATACCCTAAGTGAAGGTTCCGATCCTTGTCTCACCATTTCCACACCAGTTTGCGTACATACCACAACCTATAAGGATACCATAAATCTACTGCCAAGGTTAGGTGGATACCGATTTGTTTATCAGCGCTGTTGTAGAAATCAGACCATTGTCAATATCATAAATCCGCTGGAAACAGGCGCCACTTTCGATATTTTGCTCACGGAAGCAGCTATGAAAGATTGTAATTCGAGTCCTGTTATCAATGCCTGGCCCCCTGTTTATATATGTAATAACAGACCCTTACTGGTTAATTCAAAAGCTACCGATGAAAATTTCGATTCTTTAGTTTACAAATTCTGTACCCCATTTCAAGGAGCTACTTTTGCTATACCTCAGCCAGTTCCTCCTGATGGCCCTCCTTATGACACAGTGGTTTGGGTTAATCCTACCTATAGTTTGTCAAATATGTTAGGCGGAAGTTTCCCTCTTGTTATTGACTCAAAAACAGGAATAATGTCAGGGGTGCCTCAAACATTGGGTCAGTTTGTCGTTGGTGTTTGTATCGAAGAATATGATAAAGTAACTAAAGCATTACTCTCAGAAACAAGAAGAGATTTTCAGTATAATGTGGTGAATTGTGCAGGTTCCAATGCTGCATTTAGTTTACCTGACAAAATTTGTAAAAATTCGGAGGTTACCGTTTTTCGGGAAAATCCTGAAGCTAGCACTTTTGAGTGGTATTTAGGGGAAGGAGAAGATAGGGAGCTAATCAGTAGGGATTTTGCTATAAAATTGAAGTTTAATGAAATTGGGTTTTATGTACTTACCTTAATAACTGATAAAGGTCAATTTTGTGAAAGCACTCAGACTCGTCGTTTTCAAGTTATTGGCACTGAGGTTGATTTTTCTGTCAATAAACTGGATTTTTTCTGTGAAAATTTTTCACGCTTTTCTTTAAATGATATTTCTGTTACTAATGATATAGTCACCCCAAAATATTTATGGACAGTATCTTTTGGAAATAGCATATTGACAAGCACCTTAAAATCGCCTGTTTTTGATATTCCTTTAGGTTCTACAGGTAACATTACTTTAAAGGTGATTGCCTCAAATTGCATCGATAGCATAACCAGAGCGTTTACTACTGGTCCATCTTCAGGAAGTGATTTTAATTTAGCTATGAATAAGGTAGATCAATGCCTAGATTCAATGGTTCTAAAGGTAAATTCAAGCTTGCCTGTAAATGAAATTTTATGGTTGAATAATGAGAATAAGGTCATTGCTTCGGGTAACCCCATTTCTTTGTCCTGGTCTGCAATCAGGCCCTCCAAATTAGTTGCCATAAATAATTTGGGTTGTAAAGATACTTTGATTCTTTCTATAAGTACTTTAACTCATATCCCATTTAACCTCAATTATCCTGATTCTTTGGTTTTTTGTGATTCGTTAGCAAAAAAAATTACACCAATCTCTTCGAATGGTTCGGAACTTTTACGTTTAAAATGGACTTCCAATGAGAAGGGAATTTTAAATGATACATCTGCTGCTCCAACCTTTGGCTATCCATTATCAGCTAATTTTGCGTATGTAAAAATGTTAAATTCTTTGGGCTGTGAAAAACTTGATTCAGTAAAATTGATACCTGGGAAGATTAGTTTTTTACCTCCTTTTCCCCCTGATTCTATTAAATTATGTGCGAATAATGAGTTCAAATTAGAGGTGAAAACCTTTTCTTCTCCTTATGAGAATAAGTATCTATGGTCGCCTGTAAATGTAATTAAAGAAGGGCAAGGATCTCCAGCCATAGTTATATTGACAGACAAATCATCGAACCTAAAACTAAACATTACCAATACCGTGGGGTGTTCAATCAATAAGGATTTTAACTTAAATGCGCAGACATTCGATCCTGCTTTAGACACATTAATTATTGCTTGTGCATCATCTCCCATCGTTTTAAATCCAGGATTTAATAAGTCATATACTTATCTATGGTCCCCAGGTTTCGGTTTAAGCAGTAACTCTATTGGGAATCCAATATTTTTATCTTCCGTAAATAGAAATTATAAAGTTATTGTTACCAATCCATTCAATAATTGTAAAGTATTCAAGGAAGTGGCCGTAAAAAAGGGTTTACCTAACCAAATTAGTCTGGGAAATGATACGACTATATGTGATATAGATAAGTATTCACTATCTGTCAATGGTTTGACAAATGGTATTTCGTACAGTTGGTCAAAGGACGCAAATTTTAATACAAACATTGGAACAGGAAAATTGGTTTCTACTGTTTTAAATCAAGGATTAAATACATTTTTTGTAAAAGCAACAGATACGATTGGTTGTGTTTTGACAGATTCTATCCAAATCAGGTTTTCTTCTATAATGGCGACCATGCCGTCTTCTCTCGTTCTTTGTAAACAACCAGATACAGCGATAGTTAATGTAAAGAACCTGGATTCCCTGCAAATATTAAGTTACAATTGGTTTCCTAAAGGAGGAACATTCCAGAATCCGCTGAATAGTGCAGAGGGTAAATTTTTAATGCGAGACTCGGGTAGAGTTAGCGTTTCACTTCAAAATCAATATGGATGTAGAAAAGAACTCAATACGCAGATTTCTCTTTCTAATAATGGCATTCCCGTAACCTTCTCAGCAGGCAGAGATAGTACATTATGTTCTTTGGGAAGTATTGAAATTAAAGTTAATTCTAATATTTCGGTTCAGCCTATCTGGTCGAAATCTCCAATTTTTAATGCCATTTTATCAACTGGGAATAAAATAAATTATTCTCTTGACCGGGGTATAAATACGTTATACGTTAGAGGAGAAAATACGGATAAATGTGTGTATCTGGATACTATCAAATTATTTGTATTTCCTATAGCTGCTTCATTGCCAGATAATTATTCTGTTTGTTTGCCTTCCGATACTATAAAAATTCAAGTGACAGATAGCGATACTTCTCAGTTTTTAAATTATTTGTGGGCGCCAAATGGGGTAATTAAATCTGATCCTTTAGAAGGTCCCATCGCATTGGCTCAGATTACAAAAGATACTACGGTATCGGTTTTATTAATGAATAAGTATGGGTGTGAATCTACGCTAAGAACAAAATTAACCCTAATTAATCCTGCAGTAAAACTTTCAGCAGATGTCGAAACATTAATTAAAAACAAGGGAGATAAGGCTACCATAAAGGTCAGTGGATGTGAAGGTTGTAAGTATATATGGTCTCCTTTTAATACCCTGAATAGTTTAACGGATAGTATAGTTATTGCCATGCCTAATGATACAACTATTTACAAGGTAATTGCCAGTAAACAGGGGTGTTCTGTTACAGGAACCATAAGAATTAACGTCGATGATGTTCAATGTGATGAACCAAATATTTTTGTTCCCAATGCATTCACACCGAATAATGATGGTAATAACGATGAGTTGCTCGTTAGAGGACGTTGGATAACTTCCCTTCGGTTTGTGGTATATAATAGATATGGACAGGAACTGTTTACCACCAATAATCAGTTAGAAGGTTGGGATGGCACATACAAAGGCAAAGATCTGGGTCCCGATGTTTTTGGCTACTATCTCACTGTTAGGTGCCTGGATGGTGGAAATTTTGCCAAACGTGGAAACGTAACGTTAATTAAATAAGACGTTGTATATTTGCAAAAATTCTCAATAAGGTGCTGAATAGATTTTTAATTTTTATTTTGTTTTTATTGCCCTGTTTTAAATTGTCCGGACAATGTACCTCGGTTAAAATAGAAACAGATGCATTTGATAGTACGAGGGTGATTTACGATAAACCTTTAAACATTGGCGGGTTAGTCACTTCTAATTTTGAAGTGGAAGAGGGAAATAAAATGGTGGAGGAAGCTAAATTATTAGTTTCTTATGCCGAAAAAGATTCAATTGAGTCGTTTTTTATTACCCTGGCTTTAATGGAATGGGAATATCAGGTGCTCGAAGCGGGAGAAAATGTAATGCTTCTACTGGAAAATGGTAGTATTTTAAAGCTAAATACCGTTGAGGATAGGGGAACGCTGGATAAAAAAACAAACATGAGAAGATATGAGGCAGTCTGTGTCCTCCCCATCGATTTATACTATGCCTTGGCTCATTTCAAAATTGATAAAATCAGGTTACAATATAAAAGTGGCATAAAAAGAACCGTTTCTTTGTTTATCGAACAACAAAAAAAGTTTCAGCATATCATCCGTTGTGTAGGAGAAGCAGCTGGAGTAATGCCTGTTAAGCCTTAGTTATTTTATTTATAGGCTTTTATCCATGCAAATGCCATGTTTTCCATGACCTTTTGTAGTTCTATTTGGTTATCTTTTTGATCCGCAAGACTTGTTAATGAAGGTAAGTTCTTTGCGTAATAAAGTTGTTGATTTGGCATTTCTGTCAATGTACTGGCAAGAATTCTGGCATAAGGAAAATCGGGATTAACCTCAAGCATGATGTCAGAAATAAAGCGAACTACTTTTTTGTATGCTAAAAAAAATCCATTTTTATTTTCTTCGGTTACTTCCTTAATTCTATATACTTTATCCGCTTGACTTACCATAATACTATGCAAGATATCTTCATCAATGTAGGAAATTTCATCGTTTTTTGTCATACTATCTAGTATGCCGGCTATGGCAATTTTTAACCTCTCCGTTGGAGAATTAATATTTTCTACTTTATTTTGAATATTTACATACATATATTCCCAATACCAATTGGACAAATAAACCAGTAGCAAGTGTTTATTTTCAAAATATCTATATATAGATGCTTCGGTTGAATTTATTTTAGCGGCTAATTTTTTAAACGTAAAATGTTCAAAACCTAGCTCATCAATAAGAATAATGGAATATTTTAATATACTTTGTCCTAAAGTGGTTTCTCTTGGGTCCCTTAGGTATAATCCACTATGAATGTTTACCGGCATTTTATTTTAGGGTTTACAGATTTTAAAAGTGCAAATTACGACTAAATTTTTTATCAAAAGGATAATTTAAATCTTTAATTTCGCATTCGATTTTACAAATGAAAATTTATTTTAATGAATGAACTGGAGATTAATAAGCGGAAAACCTTTGGAATAGTAAGTCACCCCGATGCGGGAAAAACGACCCTTACTGAAAAGCTGCTCCTTTTCGGAGGTGCTATCCAAGTGGCCGGTGCCGTTAAGTCTAATAAAATAAAAAAATCAGCCACTTCCGATTTTATGG
>BJGN01000020.1 GCA_014190515.1 Bacteroidota bacterium | reverse complement strand
CCTACCAAAAGAAGGCTCGACGTATTCCACACAATCACCCACTGCATAAATAGAAGGAATATTTGTTTGCAAACAGGCGTTCACTAAAACCCCATGATTGGTATGAATATTTGTATTTTCCAGGCATTCAATATTAGGTTTAACCCCTATACAAACGCAGACATAGTCGGTTTCCACCCTTTCACCAATCTGAGAATGTAAGGAGGTAACCTGTCCCAATTCATTAGCATCAAAATGGGTAATTTCCCTTTCGAATCTAATATCTATCTTTTTACTTTTAAGATAATTAGTTACTAATTGAGCCTCTTCTTCCGGCAAAAAATTAGATCCAAACCATTTTTCTCTGATCCAAAAGGTAAAAGAAATACCTGTTGACAAAAACATTTCTGCCAATTCGACACCAATTAAACCGCCACCAATAATTGCGGCATGCCGAATATTATTGGCTGATTTTTGGAGTAAAAGTAAATCCTGCAAACTATAAAAACATTGAACGCCACTTATATTACCTTCATTTAGCCCAAGAGAACGGGGAACGGAACCTGTTGCAATAACGAGTTTATCATAAAATAGAACGCTTCCATCATCTAACACAACCTGTTGTTTATCAGAATAAATAGCCTCAACTGCTGCCAAAACCACCTTTATATTATTCTTCTCCCAATAATCTGAGGGCATGGGTAAAATATCCTGGAACCTCATTTTACCGAGATAAACATACATCAAAGCAGGTCGAGAAAAAAAAGACCTGCTTTCAGACGTGACGATAGTAATATCTGCGTTTGACTGTTCTCTTAAAGTTTTTGCCACCGACACACCACTTATTCCAAAACCAATGATTACGATATGCATCTTCTTTTTTTTCAAAAATTCACTTCAAATTCTTTAAAATATTGTCTTTCCATTCAGGAGGACTTATCTTTGAGGTGTAAAATATAAAAGAATGATAACGAGAATACAATTATTACTGATTTTGTTTTCAGTAAATTATTTACAGGCGCAAACTGCTGGAATCATTTCATTGAATCCAGCAAAAACAGTAAAAGTAATTTCTGTCGATTTAAAGGACAAATTTTTTGATTTGGAGGTACATACGAAGGTCAAGAACATATCCAGTGACTCTATCTCCTTAAAATGGAAAAGAAGGCAACCGGGATTACCTGAAGGATGGATATCTCAGGTTTGTGATGGAATCACTTGTTTCGAGGATTTTGTAAGCACCAATATAGACAGCGTAAGTCGTATAAATATACCTGTTTCCTTAAAAGCTGGTGAAGAAAGAGAATTTATTCTCCATGTTTTTCCTGTATCGAAGGCGGGGAGAGGCAAAATATATATCGATTTATTCAGCATGAAGAAACCTGATTCACTTCTTACCACCATGGAATTTGACCTTACCATCAATGGATTAAGTACGTCGAGCCAACGCATTGCGAATGAAAAAGAAGACATCCAATTATTCCCTAATCCGGTGATCGATTATGTTACTATAAACCATCCATTTGAGGAGCTGTCACATATTGAGATTTTTAATGTATTAGGCCAGCGAATGGGACAGATGGAAGCAAAAGCTGATAACCAATATGACGTTTCCTTTCTTCCACCAAATATTTATTTTATAAAAGTTCAGCCAAAAAAAGGGCAGGCCTTAACCAAGTTAATGGTGAAAGCGGGAAACTGACAAGAGTTTGAAATAGAAACTATTTCTGTCGAAAAAAGGTACCCGAACCAGGTACACCATCGGACCAGTTTTGTTGCCATGAGAACCGTACTGCGTTGTTCAGGTTTTTACTTTTATTCATTGCTGAAATATTCAATCTGAAATTCTCCCAATCCTTACCCTGTTTTTCGTTTAACAAAGTATGTGGAATGGCTATTTCCAAATGATATCCATTCTCTGTTCTTTTACCTTTGCCCGAAATACCGGCAGGTAAATTTTCTGGGTATTCAAGCCCGAAAGATTCGGAAACAGGAGGGGCGCTAAGGAAAAGCCAGTCATTTTTGAGTAAATCAATTTGATTTTGACGGTTTTGACTACTAATCTCAAGATTTCGTGCATCTAACGAAATATAAATACCATCCTGGTTAGCGGAAGAATTTCCAAATCCAGCCTGAATTTCATTATCTTCCATTCTTACGGCGATGTATAGATTTTCCTCATCCTCTCTTAAACCAAAAGTAAATTTACCATTTCCCTTATCGTCCTCTTTAGTGAAAATCATTTCATTTTTCCATTCATTTAAATCACCGTCCACCTTCACTGATTTTCCTTTTTGGACAAATAACTTTTCAATTGGCGCCCATTTCACTGGATTATCCCAGGCATAAGTACTTGATTCGAGTGTCATTTTTCCTATTAAAGGATTTGATAATGAAGCATTAGGGAGAGTAACCATTTTAGTAAGTGACTGGCCAGGGAGTAGCACCGATTTTTCCACAACGCCCAAATCATTAAAAGAAAGGGACATATTGAGGGTATCTTGAGTAGTATTTGTAGCTTTTAATTCAACTGGCCATTGATTAGGAGTGGTTCCTGAGTAGAAAACATAACCCAGGGAGTAAGGTGGATTTGCTTTCCAATCGCCTTTCAAGGTGAGCATTTCATAGGTTTGAATATCTTTCTCTTCTACGCCATCCAGAAGGACATTGGCATAAACAGGACCATCCTCTTTCATAGTGACCCAAAGGAAATGATCAAATTCACCATATTTTTTACCTCTCATAAGGCTTCCACCGCCCATGGTAGCGAGAACAAAATAATCGGTATTATTTCTTGCATGCAAAGCATATTGGTGTAGATGCCCAGTGAATACGGAGTGTTTTCTTTTAATGAGGAGATCCTCTGTTTTTTTCCAGTTTCTGGCATTACTATGCAGCCAAAGTGGCTGATGCATAAAGACGAAAGTATGTTTAACCCCTTCATTTTCTGCTAAAATCCTTTTGACGTATTCGTATTGAGCCTCACTAAAATCTGGATTTTTAAGCGCAGTAGCACCATCCTCTGAATTTAAACAAAGGAAAAGAACATTTTTATAAACAAAATGGTAGTAATCGGCGCCATATTTTTTCCTCCATAAATCGACCATTACTTCATTGGTGTAATCATGATTACCGGCAACATAAAAGAAAGGCATCATAAACTTGCTGGTCCAGGAGTTGAATAGATCCCATTGTTTATTTAGTGTAACTAAATCTTTCGTATAACCTTGAATTAAATCACCTACACTAACAACAAATTCTGGTTGCATCAGATTTATTTTCCCGACCCCTTTTGGCCAAATCCCCGGTCTGGAAGCCCCAGTATTATCTGTTACGACCACAAAATGAAACTTATCGGGATCATTATTAATATTGAGGTGAGTATAAGGCTTATTTTCACCAGGAATATTTTCTACTTTCAGCGCGGGTTGAGCGGACATGAAAGTGCTTAAAAAAAGAGCTAGTAGGAACGAAATGATAAGAGGCATAGTAGAAGTTTTAATATCTTCCTATAAAGATATATAAAACTTAAACATTTAAGAAAGCCGGGAAAGTTCTTCCATAATAGATACTCCAGCAGAAGTACCTATTCTTTTTACGCCAAGTTCTTTGAAATGCATTAACGTTGATAAATCTCTTATACCTCCGGAAGCCTTAATATTTATATTTTTACCAACGACGGAGATTATGGTTTGAACAGCGTCAAGAGTCGCTCCACCACTAAATCCGGAGGATGTTTTTAAGAAATTGGGTTTGAAATCAAGAGCGATGGCACAAATTTTTTCAATTTCCGAATGAGTCAACATCGAAGTTTCAAGAATTAACTTAATTACCTTCCCCTTCATGTGGGTTCCTAAAACCAGAGAATCAATTTCGTTTCTAACAAAGCTCCAGTCTTCATTTTTTATGGCACAAATATTCAGTACAGCGTCAATTTCGTCGGCACCTTCATGGATTGCTTTTTTAATTTCCTCCACTTTTGCAAGGACAGAGCTGTAACCCAAAGGAAAACCCACTACCGTTGAAACTTTAACATTTCCCTTTTGAAATTCCAAAGCATTACTTGCTTCCCTTACATAATAAGGAGGAATACAAACGGAGGCGAAATTATACTTCATCGCTTCTTCACATAACTGAATTATCTCAGCTTGTTTTGTATCTTGTTTCAGTAAAGTGTGATCTATAAGACCCGCAATTGTTTTTGTGCTCATTTGTGTTTTGAAAGACTTAAAAAGACTTCCATCTACAAATGTAACATAAATATTACGAAAAAAATAATCTTAATTTAATGGGTAATTAACGATAATTAATTATTATATTGTTGATTAAAAAATAATACAATGGCAGCTTATCAACTACAGATAAATGGCAAAAAGATAAACGCTGAAGCAGCATCAGATATGCCTTTATTATGGGTCATCAGAGATATAGTAGGACTTAAAGGCACTAAATATGGGTGCGGCATTGCACAATGTGGTGCTTGCACTGTTCACATTGACGGTTCTCCCGTGCGTTCATGCCAAATACCAATTTCCACCCTCTCTAAAAAAGCTAAAATAACGACCATAGAGGGCATTGGAGAGATTGAGTTACATGCCATTCAAGAGGCATGGATAGAGGAGCAGGTTCCACAATGCGGCTACTGTCAGTCTGGTCAAATTATGTCTGCCGTTGCTTTATTAAAAGATAATCCCCAACCAACAGACGAGGAAATTGTTGCCTCTATGAATGGTAATTTATGCCGTTGTGGCACCTACAGCCGAATTCACCAAGGGATTAAAAAGGCGGCGATAGCCTTAAAGGAAGGAACATCTTCTCCAAGCAATGACAAATAATCAAGTATCCAAAAGCAACCAAACGTACATGAAACATTCCGCAACTTCCCGCCGATTTTTTATAAAAACAAGTGCCTTAGCAGGTGTTGGTCTGGTCATAGGCCTACCAAAACTGCAAGGTGAAGCATTAAAATCAATCACTAAAAACCTACCTCCTGAATTTATAAATCTTGAGATTAATCCCTTTATAATTATCCGGACGGATGGAAGTATTACGCTGATTAATCCGCGTCCTGATATGGGCCAGGGTTCAATGCAAGCAGCCCCATCTTTATTGGCAGAAGAACTTGAGGTGTCTTTAGAAAAAGTGACTATTATACAATCAGATGGGCAGAGTAAATACGGAAGCCAGCAATCGGGTGGAAGTAGTACGGTGAGGGGATTATGGTATCCGCTTAGAAAAGCTGGGGCAGCAGCTAAAGAAATGCTTATTCAGGTAGCTGCAAGTCGTTGGGCAACCTCCACTGATCTTTGCTTTGCCAAAGACGCGACCATTTATTTGAAAAATTCTGATAAATCTTTTTCTTACGGTGAACTTGCCGAAGATGCGGCAAAACTGCCCGTTCCTAAAAACCCTAAACTTAAAAATCCCGCTGATTTTACCCTTCTTGGGAAATATAATAAACGACTGGACATACCCTCAAAAGTTACCGGAAAAGCTGTTTTTGGAATAGATATCGAAGTGCCTGGTATGGTTTACGCTTGTATTCAGCATTCTCCAACCATTCATGCCTCCATTATATCTGTTGACGATACTCAATCTTTACTGGTTAAAGGCGTTCAAAAAGTTATCCGATGCAAACGTACTATGCCACATCGTCAATCTGACGCTGTAGCTGTCGTCGCCTCAACATGGTGGGCTGCCCAAAAAGGTAGGTCTCTGCTAAATGTCAAATGGGACGATGGCCAGTTAGCTTTAACCCAAACCACCGATGCCTATTTTCAAAAAGCTTATGAAGCGGCTAAAAAAGAAGGGGTCAGACATGAGGAAAAGGGAGATTTTTTAGCAAAATTTAATTCAGCCAGTGCTAAACTTGAAGCCGTTTATGAAACCCCTTTCTTGGCGCACGCGCCTATTGAACCTGAATGTGCTGTGGTTCACTACAAGGAAGACGGTACAGCTGAAATTTGGGCTCATGTTCAAGGGCCGGATGGCGGATTGGCCGATGCTGCCCGATTCTTAGGTATCGATCAAGATAAAATTAAATTTCACGTGCCGCTCCTCGGTGGTTCTTTTGGAAGAAAAGCTTATCATGACTATCTCAGTGAAGCTTGTTTCTTGGCGAAAGAACTAAAAAAACCAGTAAAAGTTCTTTGGACCAGGGAAGATGATATCACTCAAGGCCCTTATCGACCAGGTATGCTTTCCAGAGTTCAAGGGATGGTCGCCAATGGTAAATTAACAGGATTTCATCATCATGCCATCGGAGAATCTATTGTTGGTCAGGTATTTAATGGCCTTAAACCCGACGAAGCTGATCCCTGGTTATCAGGAGAACTCAGTACTGAAAATAATCAATATCAATTTCCTGTATCTAAAGTAAGTTGGACACACGTAAAAACGGATATCCCCATCGTTTGGTGGCGTTCTGTTTATGCCTCTAATTTTGGATGGGGGCAAGAGTGTTTTATTGACGAACTGGCACATTTGGCAGGAAAAGATCCCCTGGAAGCAAGACTTGCTATACTTAAAGATGAGCGATTCAGAAAAGTGTTGGAAACTTTGGCAGAAAAAGCGAATTGGAAAGAAAAACTGCCCACAGGAAAAGGAAAAGGGTTAGCTATTTTTGCTTCTTTTGGTAGCATAAGTGCCTGCTGCATTACGGTATCTACCTCAGGCAAAGGCATTATTATTGAAAAAGCCGTGTCGGTGATAGATTGTGGACATTATGTTAATCCTGACAACGTGGTGGCCCAAACACAGGGAAATATTGTGATGGGTATTTCCGCTGCCATAAAAGACGGCATTACTTTTTCTAATGGAAAATGTGATCAGACGAACTACCACGAATATCAGGTTTTACGGATGAACGAAACTCCTAAAATGGAAGTGCATATTATTCAAAGTGGTGCTGAACCGGGTGGTGTCGGTGAACCGGGCCTTCCGCCAGTCGCTCCCGCCTTAGGCAATGCCATATTTGCCGCAACAGGTATCAGACTTCGCAAATTACCCATTGATATTTCTTCAATTTCTTAATTGGTTTGGATGGGAATTATCTATGCAGCTAATTCCCATCCTATTCTAAACAATTAGATATCAATAATTTATTGTTTTATAAATTCTGCGCTTTCTATTTAGTGTCTTGTATTTTATTAGTTATGATAAATTCAATTCGGTTTTTTAATACCATATATTAATAAATTCCCCTATTAAAATATGAATCCTTCATCTTCTTAACCATTTTATTCTTATCTTAACCTACTATTCAAGCAGACCATGGAAAAACTCAACAAAGCCGATATCCCGCAAGAGGTCTTTGACCTCTACGACTACTATTGCCACAACAAGTTGGACCGACGAACCTTCATCGAGAAGTTATCCATCTATGCTGTCGGTGGAATTACCGTTGCGGCCTTGCTAAGCAGTATGACGCCAGACTACCACAGCACCTGGACCGTATCTTCAGACGACGAACGACTTCAAGGTTCTGAATACCTAATGTATCCTTCCCCGAAAGGTGGAGGACAAATCAAAGGACTACTCTCCACTCCTGTCGGAAATGGAAAGTTTCCCGGTATCGTAGTGGTCCACGAAAACAGAGGGCTCAACCCCTACATTGAAGATGTGGGCAGAAGATGTGCTGTAGATGGATTTATTTCACTTGCTCCCGATGCCCTGACTCCCTTGGGTGGTTACCCAGGCAATGATGATGAAGGTCGGGCCATGCAGGCCAAACGTACCCGCGAAGAAATGCTCGAAGACTTTATTGCAGCCTACGAATTCCTGAAAAACCATCCCAACTGCAACGGGAATGTAGGCGTGGTCGGTTTTTGCTTTGGCGGTTGGATCTCTAACATGATGGCCGTCCGAATCCCTGACTTGAAAGCAGCCGTGCCATATTACGGAGGACAGCCAGAAGCTGCTGATGTAGCACAGATTAAAGCACCGCTCTTGGTCATTTATGCGGAACTGGATTCACGGGTGAATGCGGGCTGGCCTGCCTATGAAGCAGCCTTAAAAGCCCAGGGTAAAAACTACCAGATGATTAACTTTCCAGGAGTCAATCATGGATTCCATAACAATACTACCCCTCGCTACGATGAAACTGCAGCAAAAGAAGCTTGGGAGAAGACCATTGCATTTTTTAGAAAAAATCTAATCTGACAAAAGGGGAGATAGCCTCCATCTATGTTTCTATATTTTAGATAACTGTTGGATGTTTTTATATAGAAGACCTTTAGTACTATTTTATCGACATTGATTCTAAAGGGTAGTGTATTACCATTTTGTTACTAAAATTCTAATGGTCAAAAAAAGTTTCGCAACCCCTTATAAGTGGTTGCGCAATATCCTGAACAACATTGTGAAAACACCATCAATAAATGTTACAAGTTACATCAATAATAATTTTTAGAATAATATTGTCCTAAATAAATCTCAATTCAAAAGTTTAGGTGGGACAAGAATCACCTGATTTGTGTACTTAAAAAATGGATTTAAGGAATGTAAAAGCTATTTATGATGCTTCAGGTGGTATTGTTTAATTAAATAATTATTTAGAAAAAAATACAAGGGATTTTGGAACTTTAATATTGACTGAGAAAGTTTCTTTGATTACTTACGTTAAAAATAATTAACCTCTAAATTCACTAAGTGCTAAGTTATCCCCTACTAATTGCCCATTTTCATTAAGACACCTTTAGTGGGTCATTAATAATGAGACACTAAAATGGGGCATCGCGCGATTGGTTCCATGAAAGGACGAACACTACAATCATTAAGAAAAAATTCTACATACAAATAACAAAACACTCTACAACTTAATTATCCAATTTCTTTGACTACATACAATACAATTAAACCTTTTTCGGATTGGGAAATCTAAACCATAAAATATCCTCTATGATTGTTAATAAATTTAGACTATTGCTATTATTTGCAGTAATCATCTCATCTACTTGTAAGAAATCAAGTATCGATTCAACTCCAGCAAGCGAGCCCTCCCGTTGGGGACGACGCGCGGACCTCCTCGAGGCGAATTCGGAAATGTCCGTCGCAGAGCTCGATGGGCAGATATACGTCCTCGGAGGATATCCGTCGACTCGCATCAGTACTACAGTGGTGCAGGTTTATGACCCCGCCAAAGACCAATGGCGTCGAAGCGCGCCACTACCCGTAGCCCTCAATCATACCATGTCTGTGTCGGTGAACGGAGTCCTGTACGTCATCGGTGGCCAAACTGAGGCCGGTGGGGACGGTCCCTTCGTGAACACCGTCTACGCCTTCGATCCCAAGCATGGGAGCTGGAGCACCCGCACACCCATGCCTACCGCCCGCAGTGGCGGCGGGGCGGCGGTTGTGAATGGACGGATCTATGTCGCTGGAGGCCGGCCGCCTCGCGGGAATGACTTTGCCGTCTACGATCCCGCTACCGATCGCTGGGAGCTCCTTCCCAGCCTCCCAACCCAGCGAAACCACCTTGGAATGGTGAGCGTCGGGAGCAAAATTTATGTGCTGGGTGGTCGTACCGGCGCCGGGTTCGACACGCCAACGCTCGACAAAGTGGAGGTGTATGATGTCACAACAGGAAACTGGTCAACAGCCACCCCAATGCTCAAAATACGCGGTGGAGTGAACGCTATCGTCGCCTACGGCTTCATCCACGTCTTCGGGGGCGAGGGAAATGCGCAAGCCGCCAACGGGGTCTTCCCTGACCACGACGTGTATGATCCAGTCAGAAATTCCTGGATCCACCTGCCGGATATGCCCACGCCGGTGCACGGAGTGACAGGCGCTGCATTCCTCAACGGCTTAATCCATCTTCCGGGCGGCGGGACCTCGAGCGGTGGCACCAGCGGGAGTACCATTCATCAGACTTACCGACCAGCCAGTAGTTATCCCTGAAAGAAAAGACTGTTGGGCATCATTGGCATGACCGATCCATGAGGTTTGCATTAATGTGAATTATCAGGCACTCTGTACCTGCGGCCTGGCTTGTCGTTATCGACGTTTTATCGGCTTGCAGGTCAACAAATGGAAATAGGCTTAATAACATAAGCCCAACTTCTTTAAGTTGCTTTAATTTCTCAGATTTTTTGTTTATTATTTAAACAAAAACCAGAAATAAATAGTGTCCTAAACGTTTTTACAATGAAGAACAATCATAGTAAAAATAAGATATTAAAAAGAAACTGCTACATAATTTACCCCTTTGGTAATTCCCATCCTGTTCTCTCTGATTCCCTTATATACTCATCTGCTTTTGGCAATCCAACGGCTTTCAAATTTTTAGCATCCCAATCGATTAATGCGCCTCCCAACCGAAGAGAAAGTACGCCTAAGAGAGTGATTTCGGTAAGATGTGCGCCATATTCAAAATTGGAACTAGCGGCAGGTCCTCCTTTAATTGCATTAATCCAGTCTCGGTGATGCCCCTCGGTAGGAGGTAATTTAAAGGTAGTTTCCACAGACTGGACCAGGTTTTTATCTGAAAAAACCTTAGGCGTATCCCCATTTCCCGTTACCATGACGCCCTTTTCTCCTACATACATGGCCCCTCTTCTGGAAAAGACAATATCAGATGGAAGTTGCTTAGGTTTTTTAGGATATAAACCACCAGAATACCAGGTCACATCTATAAATTCATTGCTATTAATCCCATCTGGAAAACTGAAATATCCAATTTCTCCGTAGGGAATTATGTCCGAATTACTAAATCCTGCAGGGTGCACCTGTATTTTGGCAGGCAATCCTAATTCCAGGCCCCAGGTGGCCGCATCGAGGTCATGGCATCCAAAATCTCCCAAAGCCC
Source organism: Bacteroidota bacterium (assembly GCA_014190515.1). Taxonomy (GTDB): domain Bacteria; phylum Bacteroidota; class Bacteroidia; order Chitinophagales; family Saprospiraceae; genus BJGN01. The sequence continues at coordinate 22,129 of BJGN01000020.1, read as the reverse complement.
CTAATCCAAATTCCCAAAAATCACGCCAGGTAACCGGTGCATATAGCTCATTAAAAGGTCTGTTTGACCTGGGTCCAACCCAAAGATCCCAGTTTAGTCCTTTTGGCATGGGCGACGCAGCGGTGGGCATTTCTTTCAAACTATTTGTCCATCTCGTGGCGGGCACCCAGGAGTGAACCTCTTTTACCTTTCCTATCACTCCGGAACGTAGATATTCGACTGCATTCCTAATAGCAGGCGAACTATGCAGTTGATTACCCATTTGAGTGGCTAAGCCAGTCTTTTTTGCCATTTTTGAAACCTCGCGCGCCTCATGAATATTGTGAGTGAGTGGTTTTTCGCAATACACGTGTTTGCCTGCCTGCATGGAAAGCATGGAAACGTAGGCATGTAAATGATCTGGCGTAGCACAAAGAACAGCATCTAAAGACGTCTCTTTGGACAACATTTCCCTAAAATCGATATATCTGTTTACTTTTGAATACCCTGATTTTTCCTTATAATGATTCTCCACCATGTCTGAAACTGGCCCCAACCCTGCAACGGTCTTATAATAAAAACGGTTTAAATCCCAATATTCTGCCGGATCCGCCAAACAAGTAACTTGAACGTCATTCAATTTAAATAAATCCCGCACATTTTCCTTCCCTTTTCCTCCGGCCCCTACCAATCCTACATTTACTTTATCACTCGGCGCGATAAAGCCCTTTCCACCCAATACATGTCTGGGGATAATCATAAATGAAGCCGCCGTTGCTGCTGTGGTCATAAATTTTCTTCTATCTATTTTTTTCATTGCGCAGTCTGTTTGTGAAGCATAATACAATATAATAAAAATTTAAAAAAAGGAAAAATCGAATTTGTTTTACGGTTCGTGGACTTAAATTTAATTGTATGGTAAATAGGCCTTATATTTGAGATATATTTTTAGAAAAATGAAATTACAACACTGCAGCCTAATCCTCACCGTAACCTTACTGTTCCTTTTTTTATCTTGTAAAGAAGAAGTAAAAAAAACGGTTGAACCTGCAGCTATTGGCAGTGTTTACGTACGATACTTAAATCCAGAGGGTTACTATACCGTTCAGGTAGAATTTGGAGAGCAATTATCCGATAGCATTTTACAAAAGCCCGATTGGAAGTCAGTCCCCGCCTTCAATAATTTTTTGTTGCAAGAGAAGCCCCGTTCGGAGTACACTCGTTTCTATGCCGGAGAATTTCTGGCCCCCTATCAGAAAGATATGTCGGTTGACTTGATTCACTGTCCCAAAGGGCTTCAAAAAGTAAATTTATCTCTTACGCAACCCAATCTCGTCATTACCAATAAAAACTTAATCTCGTCGAACGACTTCACCTTCAGTTTGCAAGACGAGCAATTACTGCAATCTGAAGAAACATTGGTTATTCTTTTAATTGATGAGAAACAACAAGGAGTAAATTTAGAAATAAAAGGCCCACAGCCGGACAATGAGTTTGTTATTCCCGCTGGATTCACAAATAAACTTTCAAGGGGAAATTTAGAATTAAACTTGATAAAAAAGAAGATTTATTCTTTAAAAGAGGGAAATAGTAAAATTTTAGTTAATTTAGAACACTATTCCCCACCAATTGTATTGAATTTACAATAATTTATTTTTCGTGTTCAATATATTTTTTTCTTTAGCATGTAAAAAGGCACTATAAAATCCCTCAATTCCAAGTTGTTAATCTTATATTAGCGCCAATTTAACGACAACCAACCCATGCCTAAAGATTCTTCCATACGTTCCGTATTAATTATCGGCAGCGGACCTATAGTTATAGGACAAGCTTGCGAATTTGATTACTCAGGGTCACAAGCTTCTCGTTCTTTGCGTGAAGAGGGCATCGAAGTGAGTCTCATTAATTCCAATCCGGCTACCATTATGACGGATAATATAATGGCAGACTATATCTATTTGCTGCCATTAACCGCTGAAAGTGTCATTCATATATTGGAAGAAAGGAAAATTGATGCGGTGCTACCAACGATGGGCGGTCAAACGGCATTGAATCTTGCTATTGAAATGGACAAGATGGGTATATGGGAAAAGTACGGCGTTAAAATGATTGGTGTTGACGTTGCGGCTATTGAACTAACTGAAAACAGGGAAGCTTTTCGTCAGCACATGATTAAAATTGGGCTCTCTGTAGCGCCTTCTTTTATTGCTAATTCTTTCCTTGAGGGCAAAGAAGCTGCTCAAAAAATAGGATTCCCCCTGGTTATCAGGCCTTCCTACACCCTTGGAGGGACAGGAGGTGCTATTATTATGCAGGAAATTGACTTTGATGCCGCCCTAAGACGTGGTTTAAATGCTTCACCAACCCACGAAGTTCTCGTTGAGAAAGCAGTTTTAGGCTGGAAGGAGTTCGAACTGGAGTTACTGCGTGACAAAAATGACAATGTTGTTATCATCTGTACCGTTGAAAATCTTGACCCCATGGGTATTCATACCGGTGATTCCATTACGGTGGCGCCCGCGATGACCCTTTCAGATACAGCCTATCAACAAATGAGGGATGAAGCGATTCAGGCCATGCGCTCTTTGGGTAATTTTTCAGGAGGTTGTAACATACAATTTGCTCAAGATCCAATCACTGAAAAGTTAATCGTCATAGAGATAAATCCCAGAGTTTCCCGTTCCTCAGCCCTGGCGTCAAAAGCAACGGGTTACCCTATCGCAAAAATTGCTTCTAAGCTGGCCTTAGGCTACCATTTGGATGAACTTAAAAATCAGATTACAAAAACTACTTCTGCCTTTTTTGAACCTACCTTAGATTATGTCATTGTTAAAATACCCCGTTGGAACTTTGACAAATTCCCTGGTGCCGATCATCGCCTGGGTCTTCAAATGAAGTCGGTAGGTGAGGTAATGGGCATTGGCCGAAATTTCTTAGAGGCGCTTCAAAAGGCATGCCAGTCACTGGAAAATGGAAAAATTGGCTTAGGCGCCGATAATAAGGAATGGACCAATATTGCCGACGTTTTAAAACGCATGGAAGAGGTGTCTGATGATCGTCTTTTCAGATTAAAAGATGCCATGAAACTTGGTGTTGCTACCCAAACGCTGCAAAACCTAACCCGTATAGATCCGTGGTTCTTAAAACAGATTAAGCGCTTGCTGAAATATGAAATCAGCTTAGGAAAATACCATGCCATTCAAGATGTTCCAGCATCTTTCTTGAGAGAATTAAAAGAAGTAGGCTATTCTGACCTCCAAATTGCCAGGTTGATGCACGAAGAGGAGGAAAATGTTCGCACTTACAGAAAATCATTGAATATCAGGAGAACCTTTAAAATGGTAGATACCTGTGCGGCCGAATTTGAAGCTAAAACACCCTACTTTTATTCTACCTTCGATCAGGAAAATGAAAGTATCCCCAGTGATAAAAAGAAAGTAATCGTCCTGGGTTCTGGTCCAAACAGGATTGGCCAGGGAATTGAATTTGATTATTGTTGTGTCCACGGTTTACTTGCCATCAAAGATGCTGGCTTTGAAGCTATTATGGTGAATTGTAATCCAGAAACCGTTTCTACAGATTTTGATATTGCCAATAAACTATATTTTGAACCAGTATTTTGGGAACACCTGGAGGAGATTATTGAATTGGAAAAACCAGAAGGAATTATCGTTCAATTGGGCGGCCAAACCGCTCTGAAACTAGCGAAAACTTTCCATGAAAAGGGCATTCCTATCATCGGTACTTCTTACCCCAACATGGATCTGGCTGAGGACAGAGGTGCCTTTTCCGATTTATTGAAAAAACTAGGTATTCCATATCCTGAATATGGTGCGGCTACAGAGGTGGACGAAGGTATTGAAATTGCAAAAAGGGTAGGATATCCCGTTTTGGTTAGACCTTCTTACGTTTTAGGTGGCCAAAGTATGCGCATTGTTATCAATGACCAGGAACTGGAAGACCAAATGCTCCATATCCTTAAAAACCTGTCAGGCGATACCATCCTCATTGACCATTTTCTCGATAGAGCTAAAGAAGCTGAGGTAGATGCCATTTGCGATGGAGAAACCGTTCACATTATGGGTATTATGGAACACATTGAACCCGCAGGCGTTCATTCCGGAGACTCTTCAGCGGTTCTTCCCACTTACAGTTTAAGTGTCGAAGCGGTGACAGCCATGGTAGAATATACAGAAAAACTAGCGTTTGCTCTAAATATTAAGGGACTTATAAATGTTCAGTTTGCTATTAAAGACAATAAAGTATATGTCATAGAAGCTAATCCTCGTGCATCAAGAACCACTCCGTTTATTGCAAAAGCCTATCAGGTTCCTTATCTGCAAATAGCCACTAAGGTAATGTTGGGTACACACAAACTAATAGATTTTGATATTAAACCACAACCTCGTGGATTTGCTATAAAAGTCCCTGTCTTTTCTTTTGATAAATTCCCGAATGTTGATAAAAACTTAGGACCTGAAATGAAATCTACCGGTGAGGAAATCAGATTTATTAAAGACCTGAGTGATCCTTTTTTCCGCATGCTGAACAACCAAAGAAATATGTATTTAAGTCGATAAGTCTTATCTCCTAAATATCAGACAATAAGGTGGTATTTTTAGGCATGGGTGAATTATTTCCCGGATTCGCCATTATCATACGAATTTTAAATTTTCTCAATGCTTTACCTGTATTTTTCGTTGTAAAGTAGCTAAGTAAAGGGTTATTTCGTTGAATACTTTCTTTCGCCAGTATCTATTAGTAAAAACCGGATATTCCCGATACCTGACAAGGTATCTGTACGCATAAACTGCGCAATGGTTATTTTATAATTACCCTTTGCAGGAAATATAATTTGCTCCTGAAGAGCTATTTCAACTTTACAATCTGTCTTATTACATTGACCAGCCCAGGCTCCGGTCTCATTGGTCAACGCCAGAGAAAGGATTTGAGAGCTTAGTTTCCCGTCCGGGAAAAGCGTATGAATACGCGTATAAACATTTTCGAAATCAAAGTCGGGCGTATGATTTAGTTGTAAGCGCATAGCATACAGCCTGTTAGTATCTGAAATAGAAAAATCCACTGAAAGGCTATCGTTGAATATCCATCCTATAGATTCTTTAACATCCACCTCCTTTTCGAGAATAACCTTTTCTTTACTACAAGAAAAGGAGATAGATATTAAAACAAGAAAAAAAAAATGACGAATATTCATACTATCCTTTATTTAAAATAATCGCGTAATTTTTCATATAAGGTGCGATCAGATTTCTGAGGAGAAGGCGTAAAATTAGGCATTGACCTCATTTTCTCAAGAAGATCACGTTCCTCTTGTGTAAGCTTCTTGGGAGTCCAGACATTCACATGAATCAGTTGATCTCCCTTACCATATCCTTGAACCGTTGGAAGCCCTTTGTCTTGCAAACGAAATATTTTACCAGATTGTGTGCCTGGAGGAATTTTAATTCTAACTTTTCCGTCCAGCGTAGGCACTTCGACTTGTGTACCGATTGATGCATCAGCGAAACTCAAAAACTGTTCATATAGGATATTTTGTCCATCTCTTTGTAAAAATTCGTGTTCTTTTTCCTCTATGTTTATAATAAGATCGCCGGCCGGACCACCTTTTTGCCCTGCATTTCCTCTGGACCGCATACTTAGCTGCATGCCCGATTCAACCCCGGCTGGAATATCTATATCAATAGTTTCTTCTCCATGGGACGTTCCTGAACCTTTACAGCCACCACAGAAGGAAGAAATTATTTTCCCAGAACCATTGCACGTTGGGCAAGTTACCGTAGTTTGCATTTGACCTAAGAAAGTATTTCTTACCTGACGAACTACCCCATTTCCACCGCAAGTATTACAAACTTTCACGGAACCGGAATCTTTTGCTCCGGAACCATTACAAGTATTGCAGGCAACTTCCTTTTTAACTTTTATTTTTTTATGTACGCCATGAGCAATTTCCTCGAGCGTTAAGGACACTTTAATACGCAAATTGGTACCTTTTTGCCCACGCTGTCTTCCTGAAGCCGCACCACCGCCTCCACCACCGAAGAATGAACCAAAGCCAGAGTCACCAAAAACATCACCGAACTGACTAAAGATATCATCCATAGTCATACCACCACCAGAGAAACCGCCCTGACCATCTACCCCAGCATGACCATATCGATCATACTTTGCCTTTTTATCGGGATCGGAGAGCACTTCATAGGCTTCTGCGGCCTCTTTAAACCTATCTTCTGCAACTTTATCATCAGGATTTCTATCGGGATGATACTGGACAGCTAGTTTACGGTAAGCTTTTTTAAGTTCCGCAGCATCTGCGGATTTTGAAACGCCCAAAACCTCATAATAATCTCTTTTAGCCATAATTGATGGTTCTTCTTATTAATTTTAACAAGCCCGATATTAATTTCCAACCACGACTTTGGCGTACCGGATAATTTTATCACCTAGTTTATAACCTTTTTCTATAGTATCAAGGATTTTACCTTTCAGTTCATCCGTAGGTGCTGGAATTTCAGTAAGCGCCTCATGTAACTCCGGATCAAACGGCTGATGGTGGGTATCCATAGGCTCAAGCCCTTTATTTTTTAAAACGGCATACAACTTATGATACACAATATTAGCTCCTTCGCTAAATACTTCAGTACTTCCTGGTTCGTCAGCCAGCTTTTTAGCTCTGTCAAAATCATCTAATACAGGTAAAATGGCAAGAATTGTCTCTTGCCCTGCGGTCCGCATTAAATCGAGCCGTTCTTTGACCGTTCTTTTTTTATAATTATCAAACTCCGCAAAAAGCCTTAAATACTTATCTTTAAGCTCCTGATTTTCATTTTCTAATTTTTCAATACTGCTTGAGGAATCCTCATTTTGAGTTTGATCATTATCATTTTCCTCTTGTGGTACTGAACTATTGTCAGGAAGTTCCTCGTTTTCAATATCAACATTTTGACTCATACTCTTTATTTTAGTAGATTTAACAGATATCAATTATATTGCCATATCTTAATTTGCGACAAATTGTCATATATTAAGTGATTCCACTTTCAATTTGTCTATTTTTTGGCATTTTTTTTCAAAAAAGAATCTAACATTAGAAGATCTAAGTTTCTTGCCAAAACCTTTCCATCCGGACCAATCAGATAGGTTGAAGGAACCTCTTTTATTTTATACAACGAAGCAATAGGAGCGTCAAAAAACCGTAAACTCTCCGACAGATCTAAAATATGAAAAGGCCAATCGAGTTGATCATTCTCAATAGCCTGTAACCAGGCACTTTCGGATTTTTCTATCCCAATACTTACCAATTGAAAGGATTTTGCCTCTTTAAACTGAACATTTTTGTATGTCTGATAGATAGCCCGAAGTTGTGGATTCGCCCTTCTACAGGGTCCGCACCAACTTCCCCAAAAGTCAATAAAAACATAATTACCTTTTAAATCATTGAGATTAAATGATTTACCAGTATGGGTTTTTGCTGAAAAATTTGGGACAAGGTCATTTTCTATATAAGTAGGCTTAAAATAAAAATACCGGCCTATAAAAACCGAGAAAATAACTATTAGAAGGAACCAGGTAAATTTATGATTCATTTTTACTACATTTGATACCATTGAAACTTAACATAGATAATAGCTAATAAGAGGAAAAGGTTGTTTAAATGTGCTATATTCGAACCTTAAATAACGCTTAACCCGAATGCTATGAAAGCCATAATTCCTGTTGCAGGCGCTGGCACTCGATTACGACCGCTAACCTATACTCAACCAAAGCCACTTATTCCAGTGGCTGGAAAACCGATTATTTCCTTTATTATTGATCCTCTCATTGAACAGGGCGTAACGGAGTTTCTAATTATTCTGGGTTACCTGGGAGACAAGATAAAAGCTTTTGTGGAAGAAAAATATCCTCATCTTTCTGTATCTTATATTTACCAGGAGGAGCGACTCGGCTCAGCTCATGCTTTATGGATTGGAAGACACTTTTTTAATGACGCCGATGAAGTAATTATAGCCTTTGGAGATGCAATTATCGATGTTGATTTTTCTATCTTCATGCAATCTCCTTATAGTTGTATTGCTATAAAAAGGGTAACCGATCCGAGGGAATTTGGCATTGTAGAATTAGACAATGATAACATGATAACCAAAGTTATCGAGAAACCCTCCATTCCAAAGTCTAATAAGGCCATGGTTGGTATATTTAGAATAAAGGAGGTTCCTCAACTTATTGAGGCTTTAACTTATAATATTGAAAACAACCTTCACACCGAAGGCGAATTTCATTTGACCGATGCTATTATGCACATGATTTCCGCTGGCATCCCCTTTTCGGCAGTAGAAGTAGATAATTGGTTCAATTGTGGTAAAAAGGAGATTTTGCTGGAGACCAATGCTATTTTTTTAGATAGGGAAGGATACGCTTCCGTTGATTTACCTCCTTACGACAATACCATTATCATACATCCTGTAAGTATTGGTAAAAAATGTAAGTTAACCCATTCTATTATTGGACCTCACGTTACTATTGGAGATAATGTAGAGATAATCCAATCTATCATTTCAAATTCCATCGTTGGAAATTACAGTAAACTAAACGAGATTATCTTAAATAAATCCGTCGTTGGAAATGATGTAAGTTTATCCTCCGCTGGACAAAGTCTGAGTATCGGCGATAATACAGAAATTGATTTCGGCCATCAATAAAAAAATCCTCCATAAAACAGTAGCGTTATATGGAGGATTTTAAAGGCAAGCTTTATTCTAATATTTAGGAAGAAGCTAAAGCTGAAGCACCACCAACAATTTCAAGAATTTCTTTGGTAATTGATTCTTGTCTCGCCTTATTATAGGATATTTTAAGATCTCTTAAGAGTTCATTTGCATTATCCGTTGCCTTATCCATAGCCGTCATTCTTGCTCCGTGTTCAGAAGCGTTCGTGTCGAGCACACACTTTTGGAACTGAGACTTCAAAATCGAGGGAATAAGGAAGGTAAGTAAAGAAGATTTATCTGGTTCAAAAATATAATCTGCCTTATTTTTAGCACCATCTTTAACATCTAAAGGAGGAACTGGAAGGAAAGCCTCCAATTCAGCGAATTGGGTGGCTGCATTTTTGAACCTACCGTATGCAATATCCACTGCATCGAACTCACCTTTTTCGAAAGTATCCATGAGAAAAGTAGGTACTTTAGCCACGGAATCAAAAGACAGGTTCTCAAAAAGGGAAACATAATCTCTAATAAAATGTGCTTTAGGATAACGTTTAACTAAAGTTTCATATCCCTTTTTACCTACGCAAAGGATGGTCAAATTTCCATCCTCGAGCACCTTTTTATATTTATCTTCAATAGCCTGAATAGCAGCTTTTACTACATTGGTATTAAAAGCACCACATAGACCTCTATTGGAAGTTACCACTACGACACAAGCCTTACTAACTGTTCTTTGAACACTAAAAGTAGAAGTAAAGTCACCATCTAAGTTAGACAAAATATTTCTGAGAAGCGACGATTGCTTTTCAGCATAGGGTCTCATTTGCTGAATAGCCTGCTGCGCACGCCTAAGCTTAGCGGCAGAAACCATTTTCATCGCTTTAGTAATTTGCTGAGTACTATTTACCGAGCGAATCCTTTCCCTAACCTCTTTTAAATTGGCAGCCATAATTATTTATTTAAACAAAATTTAAAGCGAGTAAGCTTTTGACAATTCATCGGCGAGAGCCTCAATACGTTGAGTGTCCTCTTTCTCCAATTTACCAGCTTTAAAATTCTGTAAAATCTCAGGATGTCTTTTTTCGAGTGTCACCAAATAGTTACTTTCGAATTCTGATACTTTATTAACGGGAACATTCCGCAACTTTCCGAAAGTACCTAAAAAGATAATAGCTACTTGTTTTTCAACAGAAAGAGGAGAATATTGTGCTTGCTTAAGCACTTCGACATTTCGTTTTCCTTTTTCAAGAACAGCTTGTGTAGCTGCATCCAAATCTGATCCAAATTTAGAAAACGCCTCTAATTCACGATATTGAGCCTGATCCAACTTTAGTGTACCAGCCACTTTTTTCATGGACTTGATTTGAGCATTTCCACCCACACGGGAAACAGAAATACCTACGTTAATAGCTGGACGAATACCTGCATTAAATAAGTTAGTTTCAAGGAAGATCTGACCATCGGTAATAGAAATTACGTTGGTTGGGATGTATGCAGAAACGTCAGATGCCTGCGTTTCTATGATTGGTAATGCGGTAAGAGATCCACCTCCTTTAACCATAGGCTGACCATTTGCATCTTTTCCGTTTTTCAATGATTCAGGTAAATCATTCATTGTTCTGGCGATGCCATCATTATTAATGATTTTTGCCGCTCTTTCCAGCAAACGAGAGTGAAGATAGAAAACGTCACCAGGATAAGCTTCACGACCTGGAGGACGGCGCAAAAGCAACGAAACCTCGCGATAAGCTACTGCTTGTTTTGATAAATCATCATAAACAATAAGTGCCGGACGACCAGTGTCACGGAAAAACTCACCGATAGAAGCACCCGCAAAAGGCGCATAGAACTGCAGAGGTGCAGGATCAGAAGCTGAAGAAGACACGATAACCGTGTAAGCCATAGCTCCGTTTTCTTCCAGTGTTCTGGCTACTTGTGCTACGGTAGAAGCTTTTTGCCCCGATGCTACATAAATGCAATAAACAGGTTCACCCCTATCATAAAATTCTCTCTGATTTATAATCGTATCAATAGCAATAGCCGTTTTTCCTGTCTGACGGTCGCCAATTATCAATTCCCTTTGTCCTCTTCCAATAGGAATCATCGCGTCAATGGCTTTGATACCTGTTTGAAGAGGCTCATTTACAGGTTGACGAAAGATAACACCCGGCGCTTTTCTTTCCAGAGGCATCTCATAAAGATCTCCTTTGATAGGACCCTTTCCGTCAATAGGTTGACCCAAAGTATTTACAACACGGCCAACAAAACCTTCTCCCACCTTAATAGAAGCAATTCTATTGGTTCTGTGAACCCTGGAGCCCTCACGAATCCCGTCAGCCGAACCCATAAGTACCACACCGACATTGTCTTCTTCAAGATTTAGAACGATGGCCTGTGTACCTGTACTAAATTCAACCAATTCACCTGATTGAGCATTATTTAATCCATACACACGAGCAATTCCGTCTCCTACTTGAAGTACGGTACCGAACTCTGCTAACTCAGCAGTATCATTAAATCCAGAAATTTGTTGCTTCAGGATTTGTGAAATTTCTTCAGGTCTTACGTCACCCATTTTTTTATGTTTTGCTACTGATTCAAATAAATATTAATTAGCACGCTAATTATCGCGCTATAATTTTAGACTCATAAAGATTTTCTGCAAATGATTTTTTCAGTCTAAAAATTTGATTTTTAACACTGGCATCATACACATAATCCTCCATTTCAATAATAAAACCACCTATTAAAGATTCATCAACAACCGTTTCCAATTCAATATTCTTGAAACCGACAAAAGATGCGGAAGCCATTTTTATAATTTTTTCCTGATCCTCTTTAATTAACGGTTGAGCTGAAATAACTTTAACGGTAGAAATCTCCTTTAACGTTTTATATTGGGAAAGAAAAGAATCAACAATTAAAGGAAGATTAAATTCCCGATGTTTTGTTACCAATAATTGAAGGAACAACAAGGTTAATTTACTTAGTTTATCTTCAAAAAGAGTGGACAAAATCTTCTTTTTCTTATCATAAGAAATCACCGGACTTTTAACGAATGCAGTAAAATCTGCATTTTCCCGAAGCAAATTTTTTAAAACTTTTACATCAACTAAAGCTGATTCGACCTCGTTTCTCTCCAAAGCAAGATCAATCCAGGATTTAGCGTAACGAAAGGCAATTTTATTTGTGGTCATTTTATTTACTTAAAGGCATGCAAAGACTAATTTTCGAAACGAATTTCTTCTACTAGTTTTTGTGTTAATTGTAAACTCTCTTGTTTGTCAGAAAGACGTTGATGAATTAATTTCTCAGCAATTTCTATAGACAACAATCCGATGTCATTTCTAACATTGGTTAACATTTCCATTTTTTGGTGTTCAATTTCCACCTTAGCTGCCTGGACAATTTTTTGTGCTTCCTCTTTTGCTCTTTCTCTTGCTTCGCTAATAATTGATTCCTTCGCCTCTTTAGCTTCCTTTAAAATAGCTGCTCTTTCTTCCGATGCTTGCTTTAATAAATTTTCATTATGCGATTGTAAAGAGGAGATTTCCTCTTTTGCTTTTTTAGCTGCATCTAAAGAGTTCTGTATATCTTGTTCCCTCTCCTTTAATGCATTTTGGATAGGTTTGAAGGCAAATTTACCCATCAATCCCCAGAAAAGAAGGAAGATAAGCGTTGTCCATATTAATAAGCCCGGTTCTGGGCGAATTACTGAGAAATCGGCTAAGAAAAGCATCATTTTATATTTTTTTACCTTGGTATTTACCAATTCATTTAATAAAAGGTAGAAATACAGCCAGGTGCCAACCGCACCCAATCTGTATTTCTTTCATTTTGATTACTTAACGAAAATCGATAAGATAATCGCGATAAGGGCAGCACCCTCAATAAGAGCGGCCATAAGGATCATGTTAGAACGGATATCTCCAACTACCTCAGGTTGACGAGCAATGGCTTCCATTGCTTTTGAACCGATGTTTCCAATTCCAATTCCAGCACCTATTACGGCTAATCCTGCACCAATTGCGGCTAATGTTCCAGTCATGATGACAATTTTTATTATAAATTATTAATGATGTTCGTGATGTTCTTCAATGGCAGCACCTATATATGATGAGGTCAGGATACAAAATACAAATGCTTGAACAAAGGCTACTAATAGTTCAATGGCCATCATGAACAAGGTAAGTGGTACAGCCATAACTCCTCCTAAGATGGAACCACCCAGATTTTCTCCCGCTTGTCCAAAAATAAATATCAAACTGACAAATATAATGATTACGATGTGACCAGCCGTTATATTGGCAAAAAGACGCAACATTAGAGTCATAGGTTTAATAAATAAACCAAATAATTCTACAGGCGTCAATATAAATTTTATAGGCCATGGAACACCTGGCATATTGAAAACGTGTTGCCAATAATGTTTATTACCACTGAAATTAGTTATTATGGCTGCTATGACCGCCAATACTAAAGTGACAGATAAATTTCCTGTTACGTTACCACTTCCCGGGAAAAAAGGCAACTGCCCTATAAGATTCAATCCCAGTATAAAAAAGAAAATAGACATTAAATAAGGAAGATATTTTTCGTATTTGCTTCCTAAAAAAGGGATGGCTACCTCATTTCTGATAAACTCAAATAATGGTTCTATAACGGCTTGAACCCCTTTTGGTGCCTGACCCTTCCTGGTGATGTAACTTACCGCTGCTTTCCTGAAAAGGAAAAATAAAATCAGGAAAGCCAATATCATAGTGAAAACATTTTTTGTCATACCGAAATCATAGAAAGAGGTGACCCCACCACCCATAATTCCGCCATCGTAAGATGTTTTCTTATCCAATTCGTAACATTTTTCATCATAAACCACCTGGTACGTAACCTTCCCGTCTGCAGCCTCTTTTTCAGTATAACAAGTTACCTCAACCTCTCCATCCATTGGAAAACCTTCCTGCTTTACTCTCATAATAGATCCATGAACCATTACATAGCCATCAATGGCCTTTGTTCCTGAACCATGGTGGTGCATATCAAAAGCATTGGACATTAAAAAAGTGAATCCTTTTGACGGAGCGTATAACAAGCAAGGAAGTGGAAGATAATAATCGCCAAATAAATGAAATGCATTAGCGTCAGCAATATGGTGGAATGCAGAAGCACCTGGGTCATATTTCTCCTCATGATGACATGAACATTCATCGTGATTGTGCGTTGCATTCTTTAATTCTTCTGAGTGAGTTTCTGCGCCTTCAACAATAAATGTATTCGCCATTATAACGAACAAACAAATGAATGGAACCACGAATTTTTTCATTCTAATTATTCTTTTATAGCGCTTTTTTAAAATCGCCACAAATTTAGACATTTAAATGATTTAAAAAAAATATGTAGTAATTTATTTTCTTTTTACTTTACTTTTGAGTGACTTTAAATCTTCAAAATGGCTAAATATGACATTCTAATTATTGGTTCTGGTATTGGCGGACTGACCACAGCTATCAAAATCGCTGAGGATAATCCCGAATTATCTGTTTGTGTTCTCACCAAAACAATTGAAGGTGAGAGTAATACACGATATGCACAAGGCGGTGTTGCCGCAGTATGGAACCCGGAAGTTGATTCTACAAACAAACATAAGGAAGACACGCTCGATGCAGGCGACGGGCTTTGTAATGAAAAAATTGTTGATATCGTTGTAAATGAGGGACCTCTTCGGGTTCAGGAAATTATTGGCTGGGGTGCGCGCTTCGACAAAAAGGCTACCGATGGTACCTTTGATCTTGGCAGAGAAGGTGGTCACTCAGAAAATAGAATTTTGCATTACAAGGATCTTACTGGTTGGGAGATGCAAAGAACCTTGATGGCAAAGGCTGATACCATTAAAAGCATAACTATTTTTGAACATTATTTCGCTATTGACCTTATTACCCAACACCATCTGGGGCATGCCGTTACTCGCTTAACTCCTGACATTACTTGCTTTGGTGCCTATGTCCTGAATAAAGAAACGGGGCATATTGAAACCTTTCTAGCCAGACATACTATTATCGCCACAGGCGGCGCTGGTCAGGTTTACCGCTCTACAACCAATCCGGTTATTGCCACAGGTGACGGCATTGCCATGGCTTACCGGGCTAAAGCCTGGTTGGAAAATATGGAATTTGTTCAGTTTCACCCTACTTCTTTATATAACCCTGGAAGAGATAATCCTGTTTTTTTAGTGTCGGAAGCTGTCAGAGGAATGGGGGGCATTTTGAAAGACAGAAACGGACATCCTTTTATGGATAAATATGACGCACGAAAATCGCTCGCTCCCCGCGATATTGTCGCCAGAGCTATTGATAATGAGATGAAAATCATGGGCGAAGAGAATATGTTTTTAGATTGCAGACATATTCCTGAGGAAGAATTTATTCAGCATTTTCCAACCATCAGAGATAAATGCCTTAGCGTTGGCGTAAATCCGGCTAAGGATATGATTCCCGTTGCTCCCGCCTGCCACTATTTGTGTGGCGGCATAAAAACCGATGAAATGGGTCGAAGCTCCATTTCCAGGCTTTCCGCCGTCGGCGAATGTACCAGTACGGGCCTTCATGGTGCAAATAGACTGGCTTCCAATTCTCTTTTGGAGGCTATGGTTTTTGCCCACCGGATTGCCCTAGATGTGCGGGAAGTTATATCCACAGGTACTTTTAATACAAATATCCCAGATTGGAATGCGTCAGGAACTACTGACCCAAAAGAAATGGTACTTATCACTCAGTCTATCAAAGAGTTAAAAGAAATAATGAGTAGTTATGTGGGTATAGTTCGTTCAAATATCAGACTAAAAAGAGCCTTGGATCGCCTTTGGCAATTAAACCAGGAAACCGAAAATTTATATGCTACAACGACCTTAAGTCCTCAACTTTGTGAACTACGAAACCTTATCAATATTGCTTATCTCATAACCCGAACAGCAAGAATGCGAAGGGAAAGCAGAGGCTTGCATTACACTACTGATTACCCGCAAAGGCAGGACATTGCTAAAAGTCTTATTTTGTGACGGCCTGTAATCAGGGCTAAAAACGATAAAGGGAAAAAGCAGCCAGACCCTTTCTTTGTAAAAAGTGCATGAAGGAGACTTTCAATACTCCGAGCCCATAGACAACGCTGCGTTTAAAATTAATGGAGGACGCATCGGCGAAATATAACGTTGGACAAGTTATTTCGCCGATGTTAAAGCCTCCATAAATGGCTTGAGACAACATTTGATTATCAAATAGAAAATCTTCTGAATTCTCTTTGAAAGGTATTTTTAACAAAACCTCTTTGGTAAAGGCTCGGTAACCAGTATGGTATTCTGACAATTTATGTCCACCCAATAAGTTTTGAATGAGTGTTAAAAACCTATTAGCCAAATACTTATAAAGAGGCATTCCCCCCTCCAAAGCACCTTTACCTAAAATTCTGGAACCGAGTACGACATCAAAAAGCCCTTCCCCCAACAGGTGAATCATCGGCACCAATAACTTTGGGGTATATTGGTAGTCCGGGTGAAGGAGAATAATGATATCTGCATCGAGCGCCAACGCACGTTGATAGAGAGATTTTTGGTTACCCCCATACCCTCTATTGCGTTCATGTATTATCAGCTCTCGAATGCCTAGTTTTCTGGCTAATTCCGCTGTACCATCCTGACTGGCATCATCACAAAGAATAACGTCATCTACCCAATCGAGAGGAATTTCCCTGTAGGTTTTCTCTAAAGTACGATGGGCATTGTACGCGGGAAGAACGACCATCACCTTTTTTCCTTTGTACATGCTCCAACTTAAATGTTATTCCACTATTTCTGCCTCAACAACAGGTTCTGTTGTATCGAGGAAGCCTCTGGTCTCAAGAAAATTAAACCATTTAATCACCTTCTTCATATCGCCAATAAGGACCTTATCTTTATCATAATTCGGCAATAATGTACCAAAATAAGATTTTACTGTCTCCGCGGAAGCGTCAGATTCGCAGGGAGGATTTTCTGCTTTGGTATCTTTTATTTTTTGAAAAATAACTTTCAATTCCTCAGTTTCCCCGTTATCAATAAAGATACCTATGGTTTCTAACGGTGTAAATTGATGTTTGCGACTGGAGGCAAAACTGCGTTTTCCTGTGTCTAAGTCCTCGATAATGAGACCATTATTTCGATTGGCAACTAAGCGAAAAACACCTGAAATACCGGCTACGGCAACTAATTTTTCTAAATTCATAATTACTATATTTTGGAAATCCAATGATGTCATTCCATTTTGAGCGGCAAAATTAAAGATTTTCTTCAATACCGCAGTAAATAATCTAATTTTTCCCTAAGTCTGGATTTTGCCATGAACTGTTTTTCCAAAATGGGTGAGAAAGGTATCGGGCTGTCGAGCCCGCCAACTCTAAGAACAGGGGCGTCTAAATATTCAAAGGCTTTCTCTGAAATTAGGGCTGATATTTCTCCACCTATACCTCCTGTTAACGTGTCTTCATGTAAAACTATAACCTTTCCCGTCTTTTTAACACTGGACAACAAGGTTTCCTCATCTAAGGGCCATAAGGTGCGTAAATCTATTATTTCAATAGGCTCACCCAATGCTTCAACTACCTCCTTTGCCCAGATAACACCCATTCCATAAGTAATTATAGTAACCTTGCTACCCTTTTTTAAAACCTCTGCTTTTCCCAAAGGTAAGCTATAATAGGCTGAAGGAAGAGGGCCGGAAACCGATCGATACAAACCTTTATGCTCAAAAAACAATACCGGATTAGGATCTTCAATAGCAGCTGTCAATAACCCTTTTGCATCATACGGATTGGATGGATAGACCACTTTAAGTCCCGGAGTATGGAAGAACCAAGCTTCATTACTTTGTGAATGGAAGGGACCGGCCGCCATACCTCCTCCCGTGGGCATACGAATAACGACATCCGCATGAGCACCCCATCTATAATGTATTTTTGCTAAATTATTGATAATCTGATTAAAACCGCAGCTTACAAAATCGGCAAACTGCATTTCAACCATCGATTTATACCCTTTCAGGCTCAGTCCCAATGCAGCTCCAACGATGGCGCTTTCACAAAGCGGGGTATTTCTAACGCGCTTTTTTCCAAATTTAGCAACAAAACCCTCTGTTATTTTAAATGCACCGCCATATTCTGCAATATCCTGCCCCATGAGAATGAGACTCGGAAATTTTTCCATCGATTGGCTTAATCCCTCTGAAATAGCATCGATAAATCGCTTTTCCGTCACATTATCGTCCATTTCAGGCACTTGAAATGAAGGTTTCCAGGGCTTATAAACATCGTCCAGCTCCAATTCTGGTATGGGTAAGGGATCGCTATAAGCCTCCGTCTCCTTCAAGTCAGCAACAATTTGCTTTTTAAGGAGGTCCTTGATAGCGGCCATTTCCCCTGGGGAAAGCACCTTTTCATTAGCAAGAAACGCTTCAAAAAGTAACACCGGATCGCGAAGTGCCCATTTTTCCATCAGTTCTTTTGGGACATACTTAGTACCAGATGCTTCCTCGTGACCTCTCATTCTGAAGGTCATGCATTCGACCAAAACAGGTTCAGGCCTTAGGGTAATTTCCTCTTTTATTTTTTTAATCGTCTGATAAACCTCCAAGATATTATTACCATCGATAGTCATAGATTTCATTCCATAACCAATGCCCCTATCTGCTAAAGTCGCGCATCTATATTGTTCGTCAGTAGTGGTAGAAAGACCATATCCGTTATTTTCAATGATAAAAATAACAGGTAATTGCCAGACAGCCGCCACATTTAATGCTTCATGAAATTCCCCCTGACTGGTTCCACCCTCTCCGGTGAAGGCCATCGCAACCTTGTTTTGGCCGGAAAGAGCATCGGCAAGAGCCACGCCATTGGCCAGGGATAATTGAGGACCGAGGTGGGAAATCATACCTACCACCGCATTTTCCAAAGAACCAAAATGAAAGGAACGATCCCGCCCTTTGGTATAACCCTCCATTTTACCTTGCCATTGAGCAAAAAGTCGTGTCAACGGCATTTTTCGGGTAGTGAAAACGCCCAGATTCCTATGCAGGGGAAAAATAAATGAATCGTCATCCAACGCAAGAGTGGCACCCACTGAAATCGCTTCCTGACCAATACCAGAAAACCATTTGCTTATTTTACCCTGTCTCAGAAGATTAAGCATCTTTTCCTCAATCAGGCGCGGATAAACCAATGCTTTATAAAACTCGATCAGCTTTTCATTACTTAGGTTCCCTCGCTGAAAAGGGGTTTCAACCTCTGTCATTTCCTTCATAGAATACATTGCTAATAACCCGAAAAAGTGGGGCAAAATACACCCGATCCTTTCGTTTTTCCAAACCTGTAACTTAACATCCACTCATGACCACCTATGGTAAACGAGTTTATCAAGGACAGCGGATAAATATAACGGTAAGAAATCTGATATGCGTCTATTTTTATACCAAAAATTGCTGATGCTGACAAATTTTCATTTTTAAAATTCAATTGTTCCCTATTTAATGAAAGCGTATTGAGTAAACTGATTTTATTTGAAATGGGAATATGAATGGTTGCGTTTACATCGGTTTGCCAATCGCCCAAAGCTGTCAGCCTCAAAAGGAAAGAAGGCTCTATGTAAAAATCGTTGGCAACGGGAATTTGAAAGCCAGACAGAAAATGAATATTGTACCAGGACTTAGTAACGAAGTTTTTTTCAGCTGGCAAAATATCTCTGACTGAAACACCTGCATAAAAAGGATAATGTGAAAAATAAAAACCTACATGGGCATTGGGCGTAAAACGGGAAGGATTAGCGCCCGTTACTAATGGATCACCGGCCGATGGCGTAAATTTATCCTCCCTAACCGTCCATTGATTTCCCGATATTGCTAGTCCAAAGAGAATGCGAGAATTTTTAGCCTCTTCTCTTTTTCCTTTAAAGCTCAGATGATAAGCAAAAGACGATTCGAAACCTGCGTTCCCGGTGAGTCCGTTTTGATCGCGATATACCCAGCCTCCCAAACCAACTTTCCCCTTATTCGTTTGATAAGCCATTGTTTGCGTATTTGGAGACTCTGGAAATTCTATCCACTGACTTCTTTGCGTAGCACTTAGCAACGTACCATTTACTGCCCCTGCAAAAGCGGGATTTATGTAAAATGGATTTAAGATATATTGATTTTGGATAGGCTGATATTGTGAAAATCCACTAGGTAAACAAGTAAATAAAATACATACAATAAATAGGTGCCTCATGCTTTTTACCACTTTACGAACTGATTTACCATCGTTTAATTAAAACAAGAGATTTATTCATATAAAAATGGATTTGCCCCTTACTTTTATACTTTCAAATAGCTGAATGACAAAACTAAATTAAATTGCTTACAAATTTGCATTAGCAAACCTCCCTATTCAATTTATATTTTCTACAATTTATAATTTTTATAGTAGTTCTTTTTGCAATGAAATTACAAGCCAATTTAAGCTTAAAAAAACTTAGTCATTAGTTAAAAATCTTCACCATTTTCAAAATAAGTCATGTGTTGAAATATTTTAACAAGTTTTAATCTATAACTATTTCCCAATAACCTCCTTTATTAGCTCCCCTCCTTATAATGGCTCCACCATTGCGTAGTCGGGAGATATGGTTTTCAATTGTCCTGGAAGTTCTATTGGTTTTTACGGCAATTTGTTCGGCTGTAAATCCTGGGTATTGTACTATTATTTCCAAAGTTTCCAAAATACTTTTCCGAAATTTGTTCCGAAATTTGTTCCGAAATTTGTTCCGAAATTGTTCCGAAATTGTTCCGAAATTTTCAGTTACTTTTTTGTCGTTTTTAAAAAAGGCATGAACAAATAGAGTAGTTTCGAAAAAACTTCGTTCTTCATCTGTTTCAAAGTAAGCCTCAGGAGAACCATTTTCAATTAAAGATTTGCGAATGGTAGGAATTCCAGTAGCTCGACCCTCCGTTAAATCAAGTACTTTGAGAAAATCACCTAATCGTCTGTTGCGGTAACGCCGTGGTTTAATTATATCTTTATTAAATGCACCAAGTTTTATTGAACGATCGGGACCACCATAATTTAGAATGGTAATACTGTCGGGATACACTCTAATTTCAACAGGTTCGCGTAATTGATAGTCACGGTGATACAAGGCATTGGCAACAGCTTCTTCCAAGGCTGCATAAGGATAATTCCAAATGCGAATGGATTCAGGTTGGTTTTCTACTTTCCTGATTTTTTCCTCTAACACATGTGTTCTTAAATAACTTAAAGTTTCCTTAATCATAAAAGGGACAGGGCCTGAAATAGCAGGAATTTCTATGAATTCCGGATCTTCTGCACCTTTAGGGAAGTAAACAATCTCAACTCTGGAATACGGAAAGAAACGTTCAGGTTTTTCTGTAAACATCATCAAAGCAGCATTTCGCGGAAAGAATTGTTCAGGAGGGCCCGAAAGAAGCTCCATTTGTTCCATAATATCAGCCTTAGGCCTGGTTTCAACCCAATCATGCAACCTACTTTTTGTAAGGCGTAAATGATCCTTTAAAAGAGTAAATGAAATATCATTAAGTGATGCATCTGTATTGGCACGATCATCAAAAGGAATGTGATTTGCCAAACTTATTAACTCTTCACGTTCTTGCTTACCTGCTTTTATAGAGCTGGCATATTTCCTTATGTAATAAAAGAACTCTTTTTTATTTGCTGTTATGTCTTCAGGTACTTCATAAGGACGATTAGAACCACCCGGTATCCAAAGCACTATAATTCTTTTTCCATCAACTACTTCAATTTCTAATTTTGGGTGATAAACAGGACGAATTAGGTTATTGAAACCAATCATTTGCTGCTGAATGCTATCTAATTGATTATCTGGAATTCCTTTTATGGGTCTTTCAGGAATTCCATCTTTTGCTTTAATTCCTATAATTATGTAACCACCACCTATGTTACTAAAGTCATTTGCAATAGCACAAATGGACCGATAAATTGCTGCAGGATTCCAGCCTTCTTTGTATTCGATACGCTCGCTTTCCACGGTTCTGCCGGACAAGAGGTTTTCTATGTTTATTGGTAATGGCATTTCTGGACGGTTATTGTAATTTATAAACTGAATTCAGGCTAATAAGGAAATTTAGAGGAGGTTGAAATTAGGAAATTGAATGAATGACCTTATAATAAGGAATTACCAATGAAGATATTCTCTTTTAAATTATATCCGTTCAAATAATTTTCTAACGCTAAAATTATAATTCATCATTGTCGTTTCAGGGTAAAATGTCCTCGTTTTGGCAACTCCCCATTTTTTAAATCGATAACATACCAATAATCATTTTCAGGCATAGGTAAAGAACCAAAAGTTCCGTCCCAACCCTTAACTATGCCTTGGT